>NZ_CAXQGS010000111.1:0-13120 GCF_964223445.1 Cytobacillus sp. | reverse complement strand
TGGTTCAGAAAAGCGGAAGCGCCTTGCCCACGAAGGAACGCAGACTAAAAGAGCCACGTCCTGTGGCAACGTCTGCATGACCCCCATCCTGGGGGCCTCAAGCACAAGACCAGCCTCCCGGAAAGGCATTCTTTGTCTTTTCGGGAGGATTGCTCGAAATGTGGAGGCGACTGCCCAGGGACGACAGGCATAAGCCGGTTCCTGTAAGAAGGCGTTCTTCCTTCTGAAAGGAAAAGGCTTATGACCCCGAGTCCCTAGGAGCCGCAACAAGACATGCTTGTGACCTCGAGGGGGCAGGCGCTGGAGCTAGACAGTTATCGACGTTCAAAATTTATACTTTCTATCTTATGAAAATGGGAGGTTAAAGGATGGCTCTAATGTGGGCAATTACAATCGGTTTTATGGTTTCATTGGGACTGGCCGGATTTATGCTTGTCCATTTTTTAAAGGGGGCAATGGATTCCAGTGATTCCACGACAGTTGATAGGATTCAGAGTGATCCGGAAGAGTAGAGAAAAGAGGCTGCAGTAAAGGCAGCCTCTTTCTTAGTTTTGGCAATTTGCGCAAAAAAACGTTTTCCGGGAAGAAATTTCTTCTTTCACTATAGGGCTGCCGCAGCGGAGGCATGGCTCTGCTTCTCGATCGTATACTCTGCATTGTTTATTATACCCCCCGGTTTTAGCATCTCCTTTAAACAAAGGCACTTCCATATAGCCGCCAAACTGGATGGCCCTGGTTAAGACACCCTTCATAGATTGAAAAAGGATTTTTATTTCCTCCTCATCCAATTCATCCGCTTTTCTCATAGGCAGCAAGCCCGCTTCAAAACAGATTTCATCGCTGTAGCAGTTGCCGATTCCTGAAAGGAACTGCTGATTGATAAATGTCGTTTTCAGCATTCCTCTTCTGCTTCCGATCAGTTCGCGAAAGGCCGGAAATCCTAATGTTTGATCCAAGGGCTCCGGTCCCAGATCTGAAAGCTCCTTTTCCAACTCTGTGTCTGTCAGCAAGTGGAGATAGCCAAGTCTAAGTCCAATAAAGTAAAGCTTTTTATCTCCAAAAGAGATAATGATCTGTTTGGTGCGGTCAGGATTGTCTGTTTCATTGCCAATATACATCCAGCCGCCAAGCATCAGATGCAGCAACAGATTTTTACCGGAGCTCAGCTTAAAAATAAGATGTTTAGCCCTTCGGTGGATTTCGGATATTTGCGTATTAATCAGCTGACTTTTAAATTGGACAGGCGGCACGTTGATGGATTTCTCCCGATTCACCTCTACATCTGTAATGACTTTACGGGCCAGCTGCTCCGTTAAAAGCCTTTTGTAGGTTTCCATTTCCGGAAGTTCAGGCATGGCGTCAGCTCCTTCCTAAAATACTGTTACCTTAGTATTTAATGGAAGGAATCACTTCATTCCTGAAAACTGCGCCTTGAATTTTTTTACAATTGTTCGATATTTCGTAACAGTACTTTCCAATATTTTGATATTGAAAATGGTACGATGGTGTTATAGGGAGGTTTTTCAAATGCAAAAGAACCGTTCCAGCAAGCAAACTTTTATGTTTTTTCTCATTTATTTTGCGTTATTATGCAGTTTAATTTTTGCGGCTGTTACCCTTAAACCTTCTTTTCTACAAGAACAGCCTTCAGAAATTTCTTCTGCTTTTTCAAAAGAACTCGAGATTCACAAGCACAAACAGGAAAAGAAAACAGCTGAGAACGAAGGAAAATGGCAGCCATCCTACCTTTGTGATCACAGCTATTTCTATTGGCTCTTGTCTAGATATTATCGTTGTACTTCTCTGGGCCCGTCATGAAAATAAAAAGAAACGGGACGGACAATTCTCTAACCCTAATAGATTGACCAATAAGAAGTGGTTCTGGTACTTGGTTTCAATGGGCATTGTTCTGCACAAGGATGGCAAGTTGACATTCAGCCTGAAAAACTTCATCGTAACTATTATCTTTTTGGTATTATTGAAGCTTTGGCTGTTTGACCAGCTTGAGAGCATCTAATAGTCATCACAGACTCTGAATAATAGCCTTATTCAGCTGGGCAATGATATCATCCGCATGTTCAATTCCGATGGATATCCGCACCACCTGCTTGGTAATGCCGAGTTCCCTGCATACTTCAGGGGGCAGTGCCCGGTGCGATGTTGTCAGCGGATGGGATACTGACGTTTCAACACCCGCAAGTGTCGGCACAATTTTAATCCACCCCAGCTCTTTAAAAAACTCATTCACATCAGCACTGTCAGCCAATTCAATCGTCACAATGGCGCCAAACCCTTCTTCACCGTGCTGAAAAGGATAATAGACATTTTTTATTTCTTGATTTTGCTCTAATGCCCTTGCCGCTCTAATGGCATTTGCTGACTGCTGCTTCATTCTGAGAGCCAGGGTTTTCGCTCCCCTGCAAGTCAGCCAGGCCTCAAACGGACTTAAATTAGCCCCAAGGTTAACAATTTTTCCGCGTGCTTTTCCGATCAGCTCTTCTTCTCCAGCCAGGACACCTGCTGTAATATCGCTATGCCCGCCAATGTACTTCGTTGCACTATGAACAACTAAATCAATGCCTTTCAAATAAGGCTGGCAATGATATGGAGTGGCAAATGTATTATCGATCAGGGTAACGAGATTATGCTTCTTTGCCAGGCGGACGACTTCCTCAAGGTTTTCCACCCGCAATAGAGGATTTGTGATGGATTCAGAATAAAGAAGTTTTGTATTCTCCTGTATGGCTTCCTCCACTTGTGAAGCATCAGAGAAAGGAACAACGGTTACTTCTATACCGAGCTGTGTCAGCTCTTCTTTGATTAATTGGAAGCTTCCGCCGTACAGGTCATCCGCTGCCACAATATGGTCGCCGCTTTTGACCACAGCAAGCACTCCCGCCAGAATGGCAGATAAACCGGATGAGGCAGCCGTCCCGGCTGGTGCTCCTTCCAGGCTGGCAATTAATTCACCAAGCTCATCCGTATTTGGATTTCCGACCCGGGAATATAGATAATTGCCGTTTCCCTGATAAAATCCCTCGAGCTCATCCAGATCATTGAATGAGAAGGCTGAAGTTTGATAGATCGGCGTTACTTTGCTTTGAATTTTGCGGTTGCTCTTACTTTTCTTGTGCAGAACAGAAGTTTCGAAATTCATTTGGCTTTCCCCTTTAAAAGAAATAAGGGCTGGACAATGCCCAGACCTTTAATGCAATAATTAGCTGAATTATAGAAAAATTATATCAATACAGCTTTTATGCGTCAATGAAGGAAAGGATCTCTACTTTACTTCCTTCAAAAAGCTTTTAGTCCTGATGCCTGTTCGCCGAATGATTAAAGTTGTGTCTACATTTATATCAGCATCACTAAATTTTTCATCCCAGTTTTTCTGGACTTTTTTGAAATTCTGATAATCCTGTCTCAGCACAACTTCACCAAAACCAAAAATATCGGTACCATATTCCTGCTGAACCTTCTCAATCGTTTTTGTGACCATCTCATTAATCTGTTTTTGGGCAGTTTCTGCACTTTCTTTATAAGTCCTTGCTTTATCAAACTGATCGTTGCAATGAGTCCCGTCAATATACGCCTCAGCTCTGATTTTTATATTAATCTTTGCTTTTCCATTTTCGAGTTTTCCTTTAATCTTTGTCCTTGTATCATATATTCTAAGCCCAATATACCGGTTTTCACTGCATTTGACTGTAATGGATGTTTTTTTGATCTTATTCTGAAGCCATAAGTAATTTCTTGAATCCTCCAGTGTCAGAAATCCTTCCAGCTTATCACCTTTGAATATAGCCAGTGAGTCCAGGACGACAAGCGCATCCGGGGTGACCTTCATCATATTTTCCGCGCTGGCGCCAGCTTCCGGGTCACCCTTGATCCTGACAGCAGCCATTACAGGCTGACGTCCCGGAGCGGTCCATGCTGTAATGACATCATTCATCCTCACGCCTGGATCTCCGCCCCAATCCTTCATCATGGTGTCCAGCTGAGTGTGCAATTTTAAAGAAGTAGATTTCTGAAATTGATACGTCACTTTTAATACATCAGATCCCTTTCCCCCTCTTGCAATCAAAATATTAAAATCATCCCGGATTTCCCGGTTTCTCTCCAGAAAATCAATAAAATCAATAATCCCTTCTTTTGCAAGTTCTTCTCCAATAATCAAAGTGCGCATGTGGGAATAGATCAAATGCCTGGAAATCCCTTCATTCACTCTATAAGTCAGTTCTGCCAGAGAGTTTCCTTCAGCAGAATAAACAATGGATGGCGCATTTCCGCTGGCAGTGCGGTTATTCAATTCTGTTGCATTTATGCCTTCTACAGTCAGAGTATACTTTTCATCCTCGCCCTTATCCACAGCCATTCCTGTCACAACGGTTATTTCGCCCAGCTCTCTCTGATCCCAGCATCCAGAGAGCAGTATAGCAGTCAAAATAACGGCAAACACCACACCATAATTTCTCAATTGGACTGCTCTCCTTCCATTGGAGGAGGAGAAGGCGACCCGGTCTTTGAAAACTTTTCAGGATTCTGTGTTTTTAGGTAAGCTGGCCGCTTCCACATACTCCAAATCGGGAACCGGAAAAAGACATCTTTCTGCTGCTCAATGATAAATGGAGCAACAGGTGAAAGATAAGGAACGCCAAAGGATCTGAGAGAGCTTAGATGGGCGACAATAAAAACAAGAACAATCAGGACGCCATAAAGGCCCAGAAAAGCCGACACAATGATCAGCAGGAATCTTAACAGCCTTGCTGCAGCAGCAAAACTATAAGTGGGTGATACAAAATTGGCGATGGCTGTAATGGCGACAATGATGACCATTATATTTGATATAATCCCTGCTTCAGCTGCAGCCTGTCCGATTACGAGAGCGCCTACAATTGATACTGTCTGCCCGACAGCACGAGGCATCCGGACACCGGCTTCACGCAGAATCTCAAAGGTAACTTCCATCAATAGCACTTCAATGACTGCCGGAAATGGCACTCCCTCCCGCTGTGCGATGATACCGAGAAGCAGGGGTGTCGGCAGAAGTTCATGATGAAAGGTTAAAATCCCGACATATAAGGATGGCGTAATCAAGGCAATCATAAACGATAAATACCTGATCATTCTTAAAAAGCTTCCCATCATGAAGTTTTGATAATAATCTTCTGCAATGGAAAAGAAATCAACCAGAACAGCCGGAACTACCAGCACAAAAGGAGTCCCGTCAACAAGGATGGCAATTTTCCCTTCAAGCAAATTGGATGCCACCGCATCTGGCCTTTCTGTATTCAGCGCCAGCGGAAAGGGTGTAGCTGATTTGTCTGCAATCAGCTCTTCAATATTTCCAGATTCAAAAATGGCGTTCACTTTGATTTGGCCAAGCCTTTTGCGGACTTCCTGGACGATCTTCTCATTTGATATGCCTTCCATGTACCCGATGTATACAGAAGTATTAGTCTCAGATCCAATAATAAATTTTTCAAAACGAAGCTTTCTGTTTTTAATTCTTCTCCTCAGCAGACTAACATTTGTTGATATCGATTCCACAAAACCATCCTTTGGCCCCCTAATAACCGTCTGGGTGCTTGGCTCTGTAATGGAACGGTCTTCACCTGAGGCCATGGAAAGGGAAAGCGCTTTTTCCATATCTTTAAAAATAATAATGATGTTGCCATAAAGGAGTGCAGTAATGATATCATCGAATGACTTAACCAGCTGGTAACCTGCCCCTCCGAATTTCTCTTTGCATAGCGATTTCAAATCGTCCTCCGTTGTTAATTCAATTCCATCCTCCTTCCCGCTGAGCGATTGCAGGATCGTTTCTTTTAATAATTTTGTATCAATCATTGTTGTAAGATAGATGAGTAAAGCATCTTTTCCTTCTGTTTTCAGCTCATCCATGCTTAAATCAACCGTGCTGCCGAACTCTGCATTTATTCTTTTTTTCAGCTGTTCCAGACTCATGCTTTTAAGATCTGGGCCAGTGTCCGCAGCTTCCGCAGGCTGAACAGGATATTCTTTCTTTTGGCGCATTTTTAAAAGTGATTTAAGAATACTCAAAACTTCATCCCCTTCACACCGGGTTTAGCCTTTTTCTTTCGCCGCTTCCACAAAACTGCGATCAGCAGAAGTGATGGCAGTCCAAACTGCAATGGCAAGTGCAGGAAGTATGGGACCAACTCAAGCCCCTCCTGCCAATGATCACCGAAATTTACTGATATTAATATAGAAAAAGATGAAACAATCATGGCTACCGGCAAGGAAAAATACCGGTAAGGAAGCCGGAAGGTGTACTCAAGGCCTTTCAATCCAGCAAACATGAACACCGAACCCTTGACCAAAATCCCCAGCATCATAATAAAAACAACGAGTGCATCTATTCTTTCAATAAAATTGCCGATTGAGACTTCGCGTGCAGAACTGAGCATAGGAAAATTGGAACGCTGCAAAGCATCAGCTCCAAGTGTGACAATCATCAGAAACATCGCAAATAATAAAAGTGCACCTGCTATTCCCACTCCCATCAATGAAACACGCAAACAATATTTAAAGTTGGTTACAACCGGTAGAATGAGTGTAAATGCAATGAGCTCGCCAAAAGGGAACACGATTAAAGTTGGAAAAAGCGCATTCAAAACTGGCCGAAGCCCATCCCCAAGCACAGGCTTAATCTCATGTAGATTGGCATTGCCGCTTGCAAATAGCAGGATGGTTAGAAGAAACAAAAATCCGAATAAATAAGGAGTGAAAATTTCCGAAGTTCTCCCCAGGACTTCAAGACCGAGATACAAAATATAAGACATCAGCAGACAGATGGTCAGCGAGATGATTTCTATTGGTGTCGATGGCAGAATGGCCGAAGCAATCAATTCGCCAAAATCACGGACCACCCTGCAGGCCAGATACAGAAAGTAAACCACGTATATAATAGAAAAAATGATTGCAAGCGGCCTTTTAAAGCCAAACTCCATCATCTCGAATAAATTTTTTCCAGGCACCCGGCTGATTAAGAAATAATAGAATAGCATGATTCCAAACCCGATCATTATGGCGGCTGCGATTGCAATCCAGGCATCTTTCTTGGCATCCCCGCCTACTCCGACAACAATGGCGCTTCCTAAAAGGAAATTGATCAACAATGTCAGCAGCTGGCTGAGAGATATATTCTCTTTTAACATTCCATCACCAATCCCTTTTAAAATGTACGTTCAGTTAGCATGTCCCAGCGATTCCTTTACCTGGATGCCCCTGATTTTTTCTTCGCTTTAAAAAGACGAAAATCAATGACTGCACTTGAAAGCAATCCAATAAGTACAGAAACAATAATGATCATTCTTCCAGTGGCAATCTCCGTAAACAGTAAATTCCTCAAAGCTTCCCATATCGTATAATCAAATATTTTCATATCAAAAAGTGCAGCTAATATAGTCAATAGCAGAAATATGCTCAGATAGCTTAATGTAATCATGACTGTACCCCATTAACATTCGATACTGTATATCTTTTCTCGGCCTGCACATTTTATCCAGAATTGATAAAAAAAACAGTTGAGAACCTGATTTATCATTCCCCCTGATTAATTAACAATTTAATGGGTATGGTTAGAGAAGGAGAATTTGTATAGGAATAGGGTTTGCAGGAAAAATTATGGACGAATATAACGTTACAGGAGGACAGGGTATGACGACATCCAACCACAAAACGCCCCAATATCCAGAGCCTTATTGGAGGGAGGAGGAACTTCCGGCCTTCGACAAGCTCAGAGAAGATGCTCAAACGGAAATTGCCATTGTAGGTGGCGGCATCACAGGCATTACGGCGGGTTACCTTCTTGCCAAAGAAGGCTATAAAGTGGCTATTCTTGAAGCCGGCAATATATTAAACGGTACTACCGGACATACGACAGCAAAATTAACAGCACAGCATGGATTAATTTATGATGAATTGATCAGTCATTTTGGCGAGGAAAAAACCAAACTCTATTATCAGGCTTCAGCAGATGCTATAGATTTTGTACGGAACATTGTATCAGAAAAACAAATTGATTGTGATTTCAGCAACGAAGAAGCAATCATATATGCTGTTTCAGAAGAGTATGCCCGAAAAGTTGAAAAAGAGCGGCAAGCCTATGAAAAACTCGGAATTCCAAGCGGAATGAAAGAGAGCATTCCTTTTTACATCAAAACAACAGCGGTGCTCTCCATGTTTGATCAAGCCCAGTTTCATCCGCTGAAATACCTGAAAAAGCTTCTTAAAGATTTTGTGGATTTAGGCGGTATTGTTTATGAAAATACAACAGCTGCAGACATTGAAGAAGGCAGTCTGCCTGATGTCGTGACAAGAGAAGGCCATCGCCTGAAATGCAAATATGTCATTGCTGCTTCCCACTTCCCTTTTGCGGATATGAAAGGTTTTTATTTTGCCAGATTATCTCCGGAAAGATCTTATGTCCTTGGCGTAAAAACCAAAGAGGATTTTCCTGGAGGCATGTATTACAGTGCCGATTCACCTACCCGCTCACTGAGGTACACACCCTATAACGGAGACAAACTCATTTTAGTGAGCGGCGACAGCCACAAGACGGGCCATGGACCGGATACGATGAAGCATTACGAAGCCCTTGAAGTCTTTGCGGAAGAGGTGCTCGGCATAACCGATTATCCTTATCGCTGGTCTGCCCAGGATTTATATACGCTTGATAAAGTCCCGTATATCGGCCCAATTACGTCCAAACAGAAGAATATCTTTGTCGCAACCGGCTACCGGAAATGGGGAATGACAAACGGGACTGCAGCCGCCATGCTGATAAAAGATCAGATTATGGAAATGGACAACCCTTATGCCGAGCTGTTTACGCCATCCAGATTCCAGGCTGACCCAAGCATTAAAAAGTTTATTGCAGCCAATACAGATGTAGCCGGCCAGCTGATCAAAGGGAAGCTTGAATTCGTGCCTAAAGAAACGGCAGATCTGTCCCATGATCAAGGCGGCGTCGTGATGATCAATGGCAAACGGACAGGTGCATACAGGGATCCTGAAGGCAGTCTCCATCTTGTGGATACAACCTGTACTCACATGGGATGTGAATGTGAATGGAACCACGGCGACCGCACCTGGGACTGCCCGTGCCACGGCTCCCGCTTCTCCTATGACGGAACAGTCGTTGAAGGTCCTGCTGCCAAGCCTCTGAAGAAAGTTGAAGAATAAGGCATTAATACGTTTTTTTAATTGAAATGTAAAAAAAGACAGTCTTCAAAGGGAAAACTGTCTTTTTTATGCACTTTGCGAGGATTTACTTGCCAGTAATGGAGCTAGTACCGATTTATGTGCGGATAGAATTTTTTCTGTGCGTATAGCTTAAATTTATGTGCGGATAAAATTTATTCTGTGCGTATAGCTCATTTTATGTGCGGATAGTATTCTGCGTTGAAAATATGGCTGCATTCTAGTTTTTGAAATGCTGGATAGCCTGCTTTTACTTCCGGATAGCTGGATTTTACTTGCAGATAGCTCATTTTTATTTTCGGATAAACCGTTTTATTGCGGCATAGTTCATTTTTCTCCAGCAACAAAAAAATCCCCCTTCTAAAAAGGAGGATTTGGTTCATCAGTCCTGCACGTTGTTTTCTTTCTTTTCTTTGCTTCCGGTTGTAAATTCAACAAGCTCTTCGCTTGTGCGTTGTGGTCTGTGTTTATTGTTATTGCGCTGTGCATTGCCGTTGCCGCGTTTGGTTCTGCCCATATTATCATCTGCTCCTTTTTTGTTTTATCAGGAGTAGTATGAGTCAATAAAGGAACAGTTATTCTGATGCCGGGAGTTCAATTTCTGGAGCTTTCCTATGCTTAGTGGCCTGTTCAAAGGCATAAGCCAGTTTGATGAGAAGAGGTTCACTGTAAGCAAGTCCTGTAAATGTGATGCCCACCGGCTCGCCTTCCGGGGTATATCCGGCCTGCACTGTGATGGATGGATATCCCGCTTTTGCAGGGATGCCTGCACCATAATTATTCGGGAACACGATGGCATCGAGATGATGCTCTTTCATTACGTAATCAATGCCCTTCTCACCTGAAAAATAAATATCCTTCTCAAGTGCAGATATATAGGCCATTTCCGTCAGGTTTCCGCTTGTTTCCTCTGATTCAATCAGGATGGTTTGGCCATATTTTAAGCATTTTCCGCTATGATTTTCATTAAAATCAATGACATCGGACAGTGAGTGAATATTAAGGTGCTGTGCCACCGTTCGCAGGTAGGCATTCAAATCAGCTTTAAATTCATATGTCAGGACATCATAGCTCCACTCTCCTTTGGCGGAAGGAATCACTACCCCGTCCAGCACCTCTGCACCCAGCTCTTTTAAATCGTTTACCGCCTTATTCATGACTGAGAGCTTCTCTGAACTTAGGTAGTCAAAATAAGTCTCCCTGGCAATGCCGATTCGCGCCCCTTGTAATCCGGCTTCATCAAGGAAAACGGTAAAATCCATGCCCTGCAGATCTTTATTTGTCAGGGTAATCGGGTCATTTTCGTCAGGTACTGCAAGCACGTTCAATAATAAAGCGGCATCCTTAACCGTTCTCGCCATCGGTCCGGCAGTATCCTGACTATGGGCAATTGGAATAATGCCGGTTCGGCTGACAAGTCCGACTGTCGGCTTAATTCCAACGAGAGAATTCTGGCTGGCTGGACTTAAAATGGAACCTGATGTCTCCGTTCCAATGGCTGCGGCCGCAAAATTAGCGGCGATGGCTGCACCGGATCCTGCGCTCGAACCTCCCACATCAAATTTTCCCGTTCCATATGGATTCAAGGTTTGTCCGCCCCGTGAGCTGTATCCGCTTGGCATCCCTTCCGTCATAAAATTGGCCCATTCTGTCATATTTGTTTTTCCTAAAATAACGGCTCCCGCTTGTCTTAATTGAGACGCCACAAATGAATCCTTTTGTGCACAATGATCCTTCAAAGCGAGTGAACCTGCAGTTGTATGCATTTTGTCCCCTGTATCAATATTATCCTTTATCAATATGGGAATGCCGTGAAGAGGGCCGCGCGCACCCTGTTCTTTTCTTTCCGCATCCAGAGACGCTGCTATATGCAATGCATCCGGATTGAGTTCTAAAACAGAATGGATCTTTTTATCCAGATGTCCAATCCGGTTCATGTACATCAATACAAGTTCTTTGGAGGAAATTTCCCCAACCTGCATTTTTTCCTGCAATTCATCTATCGTCGCTTCAAGCAGATCGTTATCATGAAAGCTCTTTAGCATTGGATTCTCCATCATCGATTTCCCCTTATTCTTTAGTTAAATAAAGCTCCACATACTAATTCGCTTAGAAAAGGAGAAATTCCTTTTTATAAAAAGAATGCCAGGCACCAACTGATATGGGTGCCTGGCTGTTTGATCATTATACGATTTGGCCGCCTCGCATTACCTTCTTTTCTGCATTGAGGCCCAGTTCTTTGCCCATTTTCTTAAGTTCGCGCTCTTCTCTTTCAGTAACAAGGGAGATAACGGTTCCGCTTGCGCCGAATCTTCCTGTTCTTCCTGAGCGATGAACATATTGATTAACATCTTTCGGGAAGTCGAAATGGACAACATGGGAGACTCCTTTGATGTCCAGCCCTCTTGCCGCAACATCTGTAGCAATCAGCATATTGGTTTTGCCGGTGCGGAAGTTCTTGATTGCTTTCTGTCTGTCGAATTTGCTCAGATCACTGTGCAGGGTGCTTGAAGAGATATTTTTAAAATCAAGCTTTTCGGCCATAACGGTCAGGTTGCCGATATCCTTAACGAATACCAATGCTTTTATGTCCTCGAGCCTTGAGATTTTTTCAAGCATTTTAATTTTGTCCCTCGCTTCTGCCACAAAATAAATATGGTCCACACCTGCAGCCTGAATGGTTTCATCTTTCTCAACACGAATCACTTCAGCATCAGCTGTAAGCTCTTTCGCAAGCTGTTCAACAACCGGCGGCAGTGTCGCTGAGAATAATAGGACCTGGCGTTCTTTAAGTGTAGATTTAACAATATTTTGCACAGTCTGAGCATGTTCAGGCACGAGAAGCTGATCTCCTTCATCAAGGACAACAGTTTTTACTTCATGCATTTTCAGCTTTTTCTGTTTAATCAGCTCCAGCACCCGGCCTGGCGTTCCTAAAGCGATGTGCGGGTGCTTCTTCAATTTCTCAAGCTGCCTTTTCACATTGGCTCCGCCGATAAAAGAAGCAGCTTTAATCCCGCTGCCCTCAGCCCATTTTTGGATCTCACTTAAGATTTGCATCACAAGCTCCTGTGAAGAGGCTAAAATAACGGCCTGTACCGCCTGTTTATCCGGGTCAATTTTCTCAAGGGCCGGCAGCAAATACGCAAGTGTCTTGCCTGTTCCGGTCGGTGACTCGGCAATAATATCCCTGCCTTCCAAAGCCTGTGGAACCGCCTCTGCCTGAACGGTCGTCGGCTGTGCAAATGCAGACTTTTTCCATGCCTCCTGGATAAATGGCTTCATATTGTCAATAAAAGATTGTGTCATATGTTACTCCTTTTAACTTTTTCGAGTGTAATCAGATATTTATTAGTATAGCCGAAAATCGGAAAAAACTAGTATCGGTAATGATACTAGCTTATAGGCTGGGAGTTGTCCACCCTCAACAGAAAAAGGCGCGAAGCCATTGCTGGCATTCGCACCTTTAAAGCTTATTTGTGAATCCATACGGCTCCAGCAGAGTTATCCTTCGCTTCACCAATCACTTGGAATTTCAGGCCATGTTCCGGAACGATGCGTCCTGCATCAGGAATAAGACTGTTAATATATGTTTTTGAATCATCAAAAACAGAAATTCCCTTTAAACCAGGGTAGTCATAATCACCGCGGGTTGGCGAGCTTACTTCCCATGCTGGTGCTTTGTCCAGGGAGAACGCAGCATCTGCAATCTGATATCTTGTGCTTTGAGATACTGTTTCTTTGCCGTCTAACAGACCGGTAATGGCTTCCGGATGTGAATCCACCACTCCAAGGAAACCTTCCCCAGGATGAACGCCAACCCAGTTGTCTGTGTGGCTGTCATCGGCATACCAAACAACTAAACCAGTGTTGTATTTAACAGATCGGAAGAGCG
>NZ_CAXQGS010000110.1:0-9572 GCF_964223445.1 Cytobacillus sp. | reverse complement strand
GGCCTTAGCTCAGCTGGGAGAGCGCCTGCTTTGCACGCAGGAGGTCAGCGGTTCGATCCCGCTAGGCTCCACCATAAATATCTAATTATTTCGGCGGTGTAGCTCAGCTGGCTAGAGCGTACGGTTCATACCCGTGAGGTCGGGGGTTCGATCCCCTCCGCCGCTACCATTTAATTAAACAATGCTGGACCTTTAGCTCAGCTGGTTAGAGCAGACGGCTCATAACCGTCCGGTCGTAGGTTCGAGTCCTACAAGGTCCACCACTTTCATTTATACGGAGGAATACCCAAGTCCGGCTGAAGGGATCGGTCTTGAAAACCGACAGGCGGGTCAAACCGCGCAGGGGTTCGAATCCCCTTTCCTCCTCCATATTTTTAATAATACTATCGCGGGGTGGAGCACGTCCGAATAACCTTCGAAGGAATTTCTTCAGCGCACCGATTGAACTGCTGCTTGAATAATCTTTCTAAAATCGGGGCGGTTACTTCATTGAATAAGCTGCGATGTAATGCTTGATGTGGGCATAGAAAAAATCACATAAATAATACTATCGCGGGGTGGAGCAGTCCGGTAGCTCGTCGGGCTCATAACCCGAAGGTCGCAGGTTCAAATCCTGCCCCCGCAATCTGGTCCGGTAGTTCAGTTGGTTAGAATGCCTGCCTGTCACGCAGGAGGTCGCGGGTTCGAGTCCCGTCCGGACCGCCATTTTCTAATATTAAAAACGTCAAACGAAACCTGGTTTCGTCTTTTTTTTATTCTTTTTTATCCTAAGCTTATATTTCATTAATAATGAAAATAGCTTACTTTGCCCATTGCTGCAAAATAAGGTAAACTACATATAGATTATTCTCCTTAGGATTTATCCTAAGGTTTTTTTTCTTTATAGATTAGACCATAAAAGGTGATGAAACATATGAGTCAGTTTGAGTTTATCTCAAAGAAGCCAGAGGATACGATGGCGTTTTCAGAAAGGCTGGGCAGCCTGCTCCAGCCGGGGGATGTCCTTGCTCTGGAAGGAGATTTGGGCGCAGGAAAAACGACATTCACCAAGGGGCTGGCAAAAGGACTTAATATTACCCGTAATGTAAATAGCCCCACTTTTACGATAATTAAAGAATACCAAGGAAGATTGCCCCTGTATCATATGGATGTATACAGAGTTGAAGATTCTTTTGAGGATTTGGGGTTTGATGAATATTTTGAAGGCAATGGGGTCACAGTTGTAGAATGGGCTCATCTAGTTAAAGAACAGCTTCCCGAAGAGTTATTGACGATTTATTTATATCTTGATGATAATGACTCAAGAAAGCTTGTCCTGGAACCCCTGGGAAAAAGATATGAGGAATTGTGTAAGGAGATTATGTTATGAAGGTTTTAGCCATTGATACATCCAATTACCCTTTGGGAGTAGCTCTTCTGGATGGTGATCAGGTTATAGGCGAGTATATTACCAATGTAAAAAAGAATCACTCTGTCCGTGTTATGCCGGCTATTGATATATTAATGAAAGATTGTGGTGTTACGCCAGCTGAGATAGATAAAATTGTTGTTGCGAAAGGACCTGGCTCCTATACAGGCGTCCGTATTGGGGTTACCATTGCAAAAACACTGGCCTGGACTTTAAATAAGCCGCTGGTTGGGGTATCCAGCCTGGAAATTTATGCGGCTTCGGCCGGCAGATACTTTAATGGCGTCATATCTCCTCTGTTTGATGCACGAAGAGGGCAAATATATACTGGCCTGTATCAATATAAGGAAGGGGAATTAGAGTCTCTTATGAAAGACCAGCTCCTTCTTGCAAAAGATTGGGCATCAATGCTTTCTGAACAGAAAGAGAAGGTCCTTTTAATGGGGAATGATTTGCCTTTACATAAAGAGGTATTCGCAGAATCCCTTAAAGACCGGGCTGTGTACGCTTCGCCTGCAGAACATAATCCAAGGCCAGCCGAACTTGCCTTATTAGGCAGAGACCGAGAGCCTGAGGAAGTTCACACTTTTGTTCCTAATTATATTAGGATTGCGGAAGCTGAAGCTAATTGGATAAAAGCAAACCAAGAAAAAAAGCTATAGTGATGAGGAAGCGAACGTATGAATAAATCCTTAACTTTCCGTTTTATGAATGAAGAGGATATTGATGATGTTTTGGAAATAGAGCATAAGTCCTTTGGCACACCCTGGAGCAGGGAAGCCTTTTTTAACGAATTAACACAAAATCAGTTTGCTTTGTATGTTGTTTTAGAAGAAGAAAATAAAGTAATAGGCTACTGTGGAGCATGGATCGTCGTGGACGAAGCTCATATCACAAATGTTGCGCTGCTCCCTGAATATCGCGGGAGAAAGCTTGGAGAAGCTCTGATGCGAAAGTTAATAGAGATTGCGTCTGAAATGGGGGCCATCACGATGACTCTGGAAGTAAGGGTATCTAACTTCACAGCTCAGTCCTTGTACCGAAAGCTGGGTTTTCAAAATGGAGCCATTAGGAAGAACTACTATACTGATAATCAAGAAGATGCTTTAGTAATGTGGGTGAATTTATAATGAAAAAAGATCAATGGATCATGGGAATTGAGACAAGCTGTGATGAAACTGCTGTTGCCATCATTAAGAATGGCCGTGAAATCTCAGCCAATATAGTTGCATCCCAAATAGAGAGCCATAAACGTTTTGGAGGAGTAGTTCCGGAAATAGCTTCCCGCCATCATGTTGAACAGATAACGATAGTGCTGGAAGAAGCATTATATAAGGCTGGCATCACATATTCTGATCTTTCAGCAATTGCTGTGACTGAAGGACCTGGCCTTGTAGGCGCGCTGCTGATCGGGGTTAATGCCGCTAAAGCGGTTGCTTTTGCTCATGGTATTCCTCTTGTAGGCGTGCATCATATTGCTGGACATATTTATGCCAATCGATTGGTTGAAGAAATGGAATTTCCATTACTATCCCTGGTAGTCTCTGGCGGACATACAGAACTGGTCTATATGAAGGAGCATGGCCATTTCGAAGTGATTGGAGAGACAAGGGATGATGCTGCAGGAGAGGCATATGATAAAGTTGCCCGGACATTAAATCTGCCATATCCAGGCGGTCCTCACATTGACAGACTCGCTCATGAAGGGAACCCAACGATTCAGCTGCCGAGAGCATGGCTGGAAGAAGGTTCATACGACTTTAGCTTCAGCGGCTTAAAATCTGCCGTTATCAACACTGTTCACAATGCTGAGCAGCGTGGTGAGGCCATTGTGCCGGAAGATCTAGCCGCAAGCTTCCAGGAAAGTGTTATTGATGTCTTAGTAACGAAAACAGAAAGAGCCGTTGAAGAATATCGGGTGAAGCAGCTGCTGCTCGCAGGCGGAGTTGCGGCGAATAAAGGACTTCGGTCCTCTTTGGAAAAGAAGTTTGGGGGCAAAGCGGATATAAAGCTTATTATTCCTCCATTATCTTTATGCACAGATAATGCAGCGATGATTGGTGCAGCAGGAAGTGTGCTGTTCGAAAAAGGACAATTCGCCGGTCTTGATTTAAATGCCAATCCCGGTTTAGACATCACTATCCACAATGATAAATAAATTAGTAAAAAGTCCCCGACCGAAGAGGGGACTTTTTCTGTGGATAAAATCATTTATTTCAGAATTTTATGTTGATTATGTGGATAAAATCAGTTCGTTTTGTGGATAATGTGGAAAAGTCTGTGGAGAGTATATATAACTGCGTTTTTCTTGTGCTTATCTCTGTGGATAATAAAAAAGACTGGCAGTGACTATTCTACCAGTCTAAAAGTTATGAATTTTCCTTTATTAATCATCAGCTAAAAGTGCCCATTCTTCCATCAACTCTTCCAGCTTTGCTTTTGCTTGATCAGTTTCATTTGTAATGCCCATCACTTTTTCATGGTCTTGATAAACATTCGGATCACAGAGTAGCTGATCATTCATATCAATTGCTTTCTCCAATGCTTCTATTTGCTCTTCAATTTCTTCCATTCTTCTTTTTCGCTGTCGTTCGAGCTTCTTGGCTTCTTTATCCTGCTGATAATTATTTTTGTCCTGCTTAACAGGTTGTGATGGAGAGGATTCAACTTGCTCATTAAGTGCAAGCAATTCCTCCTGTTCCTGCTTTTTTTCCACATAATAATCATAATCGCCAAGATACTCTGTTGCACCACTACTGGAAAGTTCAACTACTTTTGTTGTGATTCTGTTGATAAAATATCGGTCATGAGATACAAAGAGAATCGTTCCGGGATAATCAATCAATGCATTTTCAAGAATTTCTTTGCTATCCAGGTCCAAATGGTTTGTTGGCTCGTCGAGGATTAAGAAATTGGCTTTCTGCATCATAAGCTTCGCAAGTGCAAGACGAGCCTTTTCACCGCCGCTCAGTGTTGAAACAGTTTTAAGAACATCATCACCAGAGAAAAGAAAGTTCCCAAGTATTGTCCGAATTTCCTTTTCCGGTTTAAGAGGGTATTCATCCCATAATTCGTTCAGGACTCTTTTGTTGCTGGTGAGTTCTGCCTGTTCCTGGTCATAGTAGCCAATTATCACATTGGAACCGTACTGAATCTCCCCAGAAAAAGAAGGGATTTTTTTGATGATGGTTTTAAGCAGAGTGGATTTGCCAATACCATTAGGCCCAACAAGTGCTATGCTGTCTCCTTTTGCCAGTCGCAGTGAAATATTTCCGCTCACTTTCCTTTCATAGCCTATAGCAAGAGAATGAATATTTAAAACCTCATTGCCAGATTGCCGTTCAATGTCAAAGCCAAAAGAAGCCGATTTCTCGTCTCCAAGCGGCCTGTCCATCACGTCCATTCTTGCCAGCTGCTTTCTGCGGCTTTGCGCCCTTTTGGTTGTGGAGGCCCGGGCAAGGTTTCGCTGGATAAAATCCTGCAGCTTAGCGATCTCTTCCTGCTGTTTCTCGAATTCCTTCATTTCTCTTTCAAAATTCGCGGCTTTTTGATCCAGATATGAACTGTAGTTGCCAGGATACTTTCTTATTTGGCGGCGGGAAATCTCGTAAACCTGGGAAACGACCTTATCAAGGAAATAGCGGTCATGGGAAACGATTAGAATGGCGCCATTGTATCCTTGCAGGTATTGTTCGAGCCATGATAATGTTTCAATATCCAGGTGGTTGGTAGGCTCGTCCAGTATTAAGATATCAGGCTTTGTCAGCAAAAGTTTACCAAGGGCCAATCTGGTACGCTGTCCGCCGCTCAATGATGAAATTTTAGTGTCATAGCCCATTGAGCTGAAGTTGAGTCCGTGGAGAATGGAACGGATATCTGCCTCATATTGATAGCCGCCATTTTCTTTGAAATCAACCTGAAGCTTGTCGTATTCTTTTAAGATGCGTTCATAGGCATCAGAGTTATTTAGGATATCAGGGTCTGCCATTTGTTCTTCAAGGCTGCGAAGCTGTTTTTCCTGCTTCTGCAGATGACTAAAAACAGTCAGCATTTCATCCCAAATGGATAAATCTGATTCCAGGCCGGTATTTTGTGCAAGATAGCCAATTGTAACTTCCTTTGGCTTTATAATCTCACCGGAGTCATATGTCATTTGTCCGGCAATAATTTTCAAAAGGGTGGACTTTCCTGCACCATTGCGCCCTACTAGCGCAATCCTGTCCCTGGTTTGTACTTCAAGCTTTATATTGGTTAAAATGGGATCAGCGCCAAAATTTTTCGCCAGCTGATTGACTTGTAATAGTATCATGTTCTTTCACCTCGGGTATAGAGTAAGTGTAACTCATTCATATATGTTCGGCAATAAAGGAGACAGGACTATAAGCCCTTCTGCAGGGCATTCAATCAAGACAAAAGGCAAATAAATATGTGAGGAACCATACAATGCACATACAAAGTAACAGAAAAATAGTGTATGATTTTGAAGAGAGGTGTTTTGAATGGCGGATTTTACTCATTTTAATCAAGAGGGAAGGGCAAAAATGGTGGATGTCAGCGATAAGCCTGAGACGTCACGGACAGCCATCGCTCAATCAAGTATTGCTGTTAATCAGGAGATATACGAGAAGATAACATCCAACTCCATGAAAAAAGGGGATGTACTCGCTGTTGCACAAACTGCAGGCATTATGGCGAGCAAGAAAACATGGGACATTATTCCGATGTGCCATCCGCTGCCGCTAAAGGGTGTGGACATTTCATTTTCATGGAAAGCGGAATCGGAAGAGTATGTTCTTATCATTACTGCTTCTGTAAAAACGAAGGGAAATACGGGTGTGGAAATGGAAGCGTTAACAGCTGCTTCGGTCTGTGCTCTGACCGTATATGATATGTGCAAGGCTGTAGATAAAGGAATGGTGATTGGGCCAACCTTTTTAATAGAGAAAACAGGCGGAAAAAATGGAGACTTTAAAAGAAGTTAATTCATCATAAGAAATGGGGATGGACGAATGGCCAATGAACCAATTAAGATACCGCAGGCAACAGCTAAACGGCTGCCTTTATATTACCGCTTTCTAAAAAATCTTCACTCATCAGGCAAACAAAGAGTCTCTTCAGCAGAATTGAGTGAGGCGGTAAAAGTGGATTCTGCTACAATCCGCCGCGACTTTTCGTATTTTGGTGCGTTAGGGAAAAAAGGATATGGGTATAATGTGAATTACCTGCTGAGCTTCTTTCGGAAGACTCTTGACCAGGATGAGCTGACTAAAGTAGCTTTGGTCGGGGTAGGCAATTTAGGAACAGCCTTTCTTAACTATAATTTTCTTAAAAATAATAATACTAAAATAGAAGTAGCTTTTGATGTTGATGAGAGTAAGGTTGGCACGAAAATCGGCGATGTGCCGGTCCATCATATGGATGACCTTGAAGAAGTTATTGTAAATAATAATATTCAAGTGGCGATTTTAACAGTGCCGGCACCGCCTGCCCAGTCTATTACCGATCGGATGGTGAATGCGAAAATAAAAGGAATCCTAAATTTTACACCTGCGAGGCTCACTGTGCCAGCCTCGATTCGTATCCATCATATCGATCTGGCAGTGGAATTGCAGTCACTGGTTTATTTTCTGAAAAATTATCCTGAAGAAGTGTAAAAAAATGAGCCTTTTGCGGGCTCATTTTTTCATTTTATTTTTCAATTTAAAATGCAGGCCAACCATCCGCAGACCGGTGCCAAAATCGAATGTAGCAATTATGATCAGAAAATAAGTAAAGAAACCCCAGGTTTCTTCACGCTGGATATTCTGTATTGCTATAAAGGTGAAAAGGCATCCGAGAAGGATGTAAATAAAGCCTGAAAACAAAGGTGTGCTTCTCATCAAAATCCCCCAGTAAATTTAAAACTCTGCACAGCATTCCACTAAGCTAGAAAAAGCTGATAAAGCTCTGCATTTTTTCCATTTCTTCTAACCATTTTTGCATATTATCCTGATTCAGCTGGATAACTGCAACAAAGGTGTTCATCGCCACATGGGCAAAAATCGGCACAATAATCCGCTTCGTCTTGACGTATAAAAAGGCAAAGGTGAACCCCATTGCCGAGTACAGCAGTACATGTTCAGGCTCAAAATGGGCAAGTGCAAAAATGACTGAGCTGATCAGGGCCGAAAGGAAGAAGTTGAAGCGCTTATGGAGAGAACCGAAAATAATTTTTCTAAAGACGATTTCCTCAAGGATTGGCCCGATGACCGAACTGATTAATATAACGATTGGCGATGCCTCAATGATCCGGATTATCTGCTGCGTATTTTCAGATCCCATTTCAATGCCAATCATATTTTCAATGCTTGCAGCGGTGGCTTGAGCGATCAGGGCCAAAAATATGCCGCCTATTGCCCAGCCCACTGAGCTTGCTGCGGGAGATGCATCCCTATCCAGGCCTCTTTTCATCTCTTTTCTTAATAATAGAAGCGTAATGATCAGTGTGACTGTAAAACTGATGACAAGCCAGTAGGCTACAGCCAGGATCTGCATGTCTTCGGGATTCTGTCCAAGGGCATCTGCAATAAATAACACAAGCGGAACGCCAAACAAACTGGACAGCTGCATAGCAATATAAGCTATTAATATAAACCAATATTCCTTCTTCAAAATGTTATACTCCTTAATCTGAATGTTGGAAAACAAGTCCTAAAGCCATTGTACTCTTAAAAAGGAGCGGGTTTCAAATATCAGCATCAAAGCAGCAAAATACCATGTTTAAAGTGAAGAGCTTCGAAGTATACTTAAGTGGTTGTCTGTGTCGAAAAATAGCGTGTATCGGCGGATGAAATTTTTTCTAAAAAATTTAAGCTTCACCCTTGCAAATAGATATAAGATTCATTAATATAATAATTGTGTTAGCACTCATACAGAGAGAGTGCTAATAAATAAAAATATTTACATATTATTTGAGGAGGTTGTTTCACTTGTTAAAGCCACTAGGTGATCGAATCATTATCGAGCTTGTTGAAACTGAAGAAAAAACTGCAAGCGGCATCGTACTGCCGGACACTGCTAAAGAGAAGCCTCAAGAAGGTAAAGTTGTAGCTGTGGGAACTGGCCGCGTTCTTGAAAATGGCGAGCGTGTTGACCTTGAAGTTGCTGACGGCGACCGTATCATCTTCTCAAAATATGCTGGTACTGAAGTGAAGTACGAAGGCAAAGAATATTTAATTTTACGCGAAAATGACATTCTTGCTGTAATTGGCTAATCGCCATCAAGCGAAGATTATTAAAAGATAAAGCTAAAATTTTTGAGGAGGTTTTTATCAATGGCTAAAGAGATTAAATTTAGTGAAGAAGCTCGCCGCGCGATGCTTCGCGGTGTGGATTCCCTTGCAAATGCGGTAAAAGTAACTCTTGGACCTAAAGGACGCAACGTGGTTCTTGAGAAGAAATTCGGTTCTCCATTAATCACTAATGATGGTGTGACAATCGCAAAAGAAATCGAACTTGAAGATGCTTTTGAAAACATGGGTGCAAAGCTTGTTGCTGAAGTAGCAAGCAAAACAAACGATGTTGCCGGTGACGGTACAACAACTGCAACTGTTCTTGCTCAGGCAATGATCCGTGAAGGACTTAAGAATGTAACTGCAGGCGCCAACCCTATGGGCATCCGCAAAGGAATCGAAAAAGCTGTTTCTACAGCTGTTGAAGAGTTAAAAGCTATTTCAAAGCCAATTGAAAATAAAGAATCCATCGCACAGGTTGCTGCAATCTCTGCCGCTGACAATGAAGTTGGCCAGCTGATTGCTGAAGCAATGGAGCGCGTTGGCAACGATGGCGTTATTACAATTGAAGAATCTAAAGGATTCACAACTGAGCTTGATGTAGTAGAAGGTATGCAATTCGACCGCGGATACGCTTCTCCATACATGGTTACAGATTCTGATAAGATGGAAGCGGTTCTTGAAAACCCTTATATCTTAATCACTGATAAGAAGATTACAAGCATCCAGGAAATCCTTCCTGTACTTGAGCAGGTTGTACAGCAAGGCAAGCCTTTATTGCTTGTAGCTGAGGATGTTGAAGGTGAAGCACTTGCTACACTGGTAGTGAATAAGCTTCGCGGAACTTTCAACGCGGTAGCAGTAAAAGCTCCTGGCTTCGGTGACCGCCGTAA
>NZ_CAXQGS010000109.1:0-12934 GCF_964223445.1 Cytobacillus sp. | reverse complement strand
GCATGCTGTACCTGCCTTTTGGGTCACAGCAGGGATGCTCTTTTTAATCATGACAGGACTCCCGTGGTCCGGATTCTGGGGCACGAACTTTCAGTCGATGGCAACTAATACCGGGCAAGGTTATCCTCCTGCGATCTGGGTTGGAAGCGGACCCCAGTCAACCATCCAAACGAAAGACATTGCTGATGTTCCATGGGCAGCCGAAAATCTGGACGTGCCTGCTTCGGACATTCAGGGATTCATTCGCCTCCCGATTGATGATGTAGTATCTATTGCGGAACGTGAAGGAGTGCATCCAAGTTATTCAATCTATATTCCGCAGGATAAATCGGGTGTATACACTCTTTCCGCCTTCCCGCCAAAAGCGCAGGATGAGATTACGATGCATATCGATCAATACACAGGTGCGGTTTGGACGGATTACCGCTATGACAATTATGGCTGGATCGGAAAAATGGTCGCTTGGGGAATTACACTTCATACCGGAACACAATTTGGCCTGATCAATCAATTAATCAGTCTTTTCATTTGTTTAGGCATCATCCTTGTGGCCGTAAGCGGCTATTATCTGTGGCTCAAACGCAAGCCGAAAAAAGAAATAGGTGCGCCAAAACAAGCTGGGTTCAAAAATACAAAGGGATTCTTCCTGCTGTTAATTGCCATGGGAATCCTATTCCCATTAGTCGGCTTATCGATCATCGCTGTTTTGATGATTGACTTAAGCTTGATTCGAAGAATACCTGCGTTGAAGAGGTTTCTGAATGCGTAAGTTTAGGTTAAGGGAGTCTAATACCGTGAAAAAATATATCTTTATGGTCCTGCTGCTGTCATTGCTGAGTGCATGCTCACTGGATGAGAACGCAGCAGAGCTTTACAAACAGGAAACTCCGCTGAAGCTGGAAATACAAACACCTGACAATTTCACAGCTGGAGAACAGGAGACGATTAGAGCCACACTCACACAGGACGGCAAGCCTGCTGTTCATGCCGACTTTGTTCATTTTGAGATATGGAAACAGGACGGCACTGTCCGATATGGGATGGAGGAAGCAGCCGATGAGGGCGGTGGCGTCTACAGCATCAGCAAGGATTTTGACAAGGATGGCCTTTACTTTGTAAAAGTGCACGCCCAGCAAGACGATAGCCTGATCATGCCGCAAAAGCAGTTTATTGTGGGAGAGCTGTCGAAAAGCGACGTGGAATTCCTGCAAGAAGGAACAGGCAGGCAGGAAGCGGGGCAGGGTCATCATCATTAAGGAAAGATGGAGAAATATGAAAACAAAAGGGCAGAAATGACAGTAAAGACTGTCACTTCTGCCCTTTAATATAATTTCTAAATGTATCAATTAATCTACAACCGGAAACCACCCTGGAGTGTTTACGATTGCCTGCCAGAGCGGATCCGGGATGACCAGCTTTTCCTGATCCTTCCTGGATAAAGTGGTGGCAATTTGAGACTCTTTGCCTTCCTGCACCTTCTGCACCCAATCGGGCTCCATAATCAATTCCCGGCCTAGAGCAACCATGGCCACTCCCGTTTCCAGTGCTTTTACGGCTTCATCAGGGGTATGGATCGACCCTACTCCGATAAGCGGCAGGCGATTATCTATTTTTTCTAAGAGATGCTGAATTCTCGGCTTAGCTTCATCAGCCCCGCGTCTTGGCTTGGACCAGAACTCCATCAGGGAGACATGAAGGTAGTCCAGCCCTTTATCTGACAGCACATCGACCAATTGAAGTGTATCTTCCATTGTGATCCCTGGCTCAGTAGGCTCTTCCGGAGAAAAACGGTACCCGACAAGAAATGGCTCTTTCGCATGTTCTTTTACCGCTTTTTGGACTGCGTCTATCACAGCAAGAGGGAACGTCATGCGCTTTTCAAGGCTGCCTCCAAAACGGTCCTCGCGGCGATTTGAATGCGGAGAAAAGAATTGCTGAATTAAATAGCCATTGGCTCCATGAATTTCGACGCCATCATAGCCTGCCTGGATAGCCCTGCGAGTTGTTTCGCCGAAAGCGGTAATGATGTCCTCCACTTCCTTTTCCGACAGTGCTCTTGGCGTGTTGCTGCTTCCTTCAGATGCAATCGCACTGGCACTGACTGTTTCCCCATTTGGAACGAGCTCTGGAGGGCATTCCCTCCCGCCATGAAAGATTTGGAGAATGGCTTTGGCCCCCTGCTCTTTAATGCTGGCTGCCAGCCTCGAAAGACTAGGAATCATCCCATCGTGATCGCCGCCGAATTCACCATGGAATCCCTTTCCGTTGGCAGACACATTTGTACAAGCCGTAATCACCATTCCGGCCCCTTTAGATCGGCGTACGTAATACTCGATCTCGGCATCTGATACCGTTCCATCCGGATGGGATGCAAAATTGGTCATTGGAGCCAGGACCACTCTGTTTTTTAATTCCACATGATTTTTTAACTGAAGAGATTCTAATAGCGGTTTATAGCTTGGATTCATGTAAATCACTCCTTTTTTCGTTCAAACCTAGTTTGTTTAATGTTTACGCAAAATAAACTGACAGCGAAAACGATACTGTAATATTATAAGTTACAGTTTAGGAAGTCAATTATTTGAACCTCAAGCTCCTTCCGCCTGGCGGGACAGGGGGACAGGTCCTCTGTCCCTCTGCTCCAAGTAAAAATATGTTAACCTGTCTCCTGATCCTAATAAGAAATATTTTCAATTACCACATCCAGTTGACCGCTTGGGATAATCAGTGAGGTTTGCTCACCCAGATTTTTTAACAGTAGCTGCCTGCCGACAGGAGACAAGAATGAAATGCAGCCATTATCAGGGTCCGACTGATCGGGCAGGCATATATAATAATCCTCCCGGTCATCCTCCCCGTCGAATAACACGGTTACCTTTGTTCCAATCAACACTTTTCGCAAAGGCGGTTCTCCAGGAACCTGATTACAAAGCGCAATGTATTGCTCCACTTCACTTACATAAATACTAAGGAAGTCTTTTTTCCGCTCCTTTAACGGAGTGGAAGATACATAAAGGCTATTCAAATCCTGATAGTTTTCATCAATAAACGTCAGCTGTTTAATAAAGTACTCTTTTTCAGTCAGAGCCTCAAGACTATGGTTCATAATAGATACCCCCCCTGCTGGGATCAAACACCTGGCAAAACTTCAATTCTACTGTCATTTCCATGCACCATCCTTCTTTTGAATATATAAAAAGCAGACCTTTCCCGTTAACGAAGAAAGGTCTACTATATATTAACAACATAGCATATATGTACCTGAAAAGCCAGCTAACTTATGGGCTCACCGGCAGGCTTCCGGAGGATTATCATCTGAATCTAAGAAAGTTCTTTCACCATCAATTGGACGCCCCGCATCATTTCTGGGCCATTAAACCTGTGTCCCCCTTGAATAGTTTCACAATTATTAAGCAATCTAAACTGTGTATGGGAGGTGAAGATATTGTCACGTCAGAACGGCAAATCAGAGAAGCAAGCAGCGAAATCCTCAGTTGATAATCGTCAAGGTGCAGGCTCAGAATATGAAAGAGAACGTGCTGGGAAAGTGGAAGGATACGGTCAGCCATACCCGGAAAATGGTGCTAAAAATTAATTATCTTTAAGAGTGAATTAATCGTTAATTCACTCTTTTTGTTTAGCACGCAAACTTTTCAGGCATTACGCCTGGGTTAACTGACAGTATCATAGTAGAAATCTTATTAATGGATTAATGACGCTCTCAAATCACTAATGCCATGTTCCAAATAGCCCTTGAGGCAAGTCAGCATATAGATCCAGCCTTCTTTTTGTCCCAGCATCTTGCTTACGGCTTCAGGGTCATTTTCATCAAGACCAGATTCGTTCACCTCAATGATTGTACTCAAATGATCCGGTTCATTCAGTGTAATGGCAACAATTTCTTCATTCGTTTCTCCGCCCCATGAAAACACGATTTTCTTACTTTCCTCAATTTCTAAAACATTTAAAATGCCTTCAGCGTTATATTCATCATATTTCACTATAATCGACTTGCCTTGTTCCCATCTTTCAGAACTCGACGAGAACCAGAAGTGACCGATTTTAGCTGGGTCTACGATTGCTTCAAACACCACATTGGCCGGCTTATTTATTTTTATTTTCGAAGTTATTTGAGTATCCACAATAAATCAGCTCTCTTTCAGATCATTAATACTTCTTATTATATCCTGCACACTATATTTTTTTATAATGTGTATTTTAATTAGCTATACTGCCTTCACCACTTTGGATGCCTTCTCTGCAGGCTTCTTCCATACCAGCGTCAATCCAATCCCAAATGCCAGGATGACCGTTGCAAAATAATAAGGATAGTTAATATCGATATCAAACAGCATTCCCCCAATAATAGGGCCGCTTATATTCGCGAGGCTTGTAAACATCGAGTTCATGCCGCCAACGAAGCCTTGTTCATTGCCGGCGATATTCGAAAGATAGGAAGTGACAGCCGGGCGAAATAAGTCGAATCCTACAAACACAATGAAGGTTACAAGTAAAATCGAGAAGTAGGAATGAACAACAGTCATTAAAAACACAAGCAGGCCGGATAGTATTAAGCTGTAGCGGATCAGTTTGATTTCGCCCCAAATGCGGGTCAGTCGGTCAAACAGGAGGATTTGGGATACGGCTCCGAAAATGGCCCCTCCCGTGATTACAATGGCGATATCTGATGGTTTAAAAGCAAACTTGTGATCCACAAATAAGCTAAAGAATGATTCAAAAGCAGCCAGCCCAAATGAGGCAATAAAAATCAGAATAAAGGCCAGGAGATATTTTGGCTCCATCAGGCGTCGGAAGCCGCCTCTGCCCTCTACTGCCCCTTCCTGATTTTCCTCTTCAGTGCGCTCAGGCTCAGATAATAAAATCATCGAAAGCACTGCTGCAAGTGCACCCATTGCACCCGCAAAGAAGAATGGCACTCGCGTACCAAATTCCGCTAAAAACCCGCCGATGCCGGGACCGATAATAAATCCGGTACTAATAGCGGCTGACATATACCCGAGTGCCTTTGGACGGGTATCCGTCGTCGTGATATCAGCGATAAAGGCTGTCACGGCCGGCATAATAAAGGCCGCACTAATTCCGCCCAAGATCCGGGAAACGAACAGCAGCTCGATCTCTTTGCCGATCCCGAATAAAAATTCAGAAAGGCCGAAAATAAATAGGCCGGTAACAATCATGACCTTCCTGCCCCATTTATCGGCTGCTCTCCCTGCAAACGGGGAAACAATCAGCTGGGCCAATGCAAAAGCGGCTGTTAAATACCCGATGGTTGTGCCAGTTATGCCCAATTCATTCATCAAGGTAGGCAGGACAGGAATGACCAGTCCAATACCCAGAAAGGCTATGAATAAATTCGTCAATAATAATCCTAAAGTGATTTTTTGTGTTTTCATCTATATCATACTCCTTACAAAACAATCAAACTTGATTTAATTATACGTTTTATCCTAGTGTATATAGTAACTATATAGTCAAGGGCAGTGATGTAAAAAATGAGTAAAAAAGATGGCAAATATTTAACGACTGGTGAATTCGCAAAGCTTTGCAAGGTTAACAAGCAGACAATCTTTTATTACGATCAAATCGGGATTTTGTCCCCGGTAAAGAAAAATGAAAAAGGCTACCGCTATTATTCCATTCACCAATTAGAGTTATTTTTTGTGATTGATTTATTAAAGGATCTTGGCATGTCGCTTAACGATATTCAGCAGTACATGCAAAATAAATCGCCCGAAAGCTTTCTATCCATCATGTACCGGAAAAAAGAGGAAATTGTAAAAAAACGGCAGGAAATCGAAATGAAGGAGAAGATGATCGAGGCCAAAATCGGATTAATGGAAGAAGCTTCTCAGCTTGATTTTAATAGGATTACGCTTCAGCCATTGCCGGAAGCAACCCTATATCTAAGCAGGAACATTCAAAATATATCAGATGAAGAATTTGTGGAGGTCATCTCGGACTTTATTAATGAATTGCAGCTTTCACAGCTTGATTCAGGATATCCGATCGGATCTATAACAAAGCGGGAGCAGGTGCTGAAAGGGGAATTCTCCAATTACAGCTATTTGTATATCGAGCAGCCCAATCCAAAGGAGGGACATCCATATTTTCGGGCCGTAAAAGGTGATTTCCTCATCGGCTATCATGTTGGGAGCGAAAAAACTATCACCGATACCTATAAGCGCCTTTTCTCAGAGATGGAACGGCTGCATTTAACCTTAGGGGAGCATGTTTTTGAAGAGTACATTTATGATACCGTAGTACAGAATGATAAGGAGCATTATGTCACTAAAATTATGATGCAGGTTCACCGGGGATAGGATTCCCGCGGTTAGGAAAATTCACAATAATATGATACACTTGATTTACCATTTGATTTACCGTGTACATGTGCCC
The DNA here is from genome assembly GCF_964223445.1 of Cytobacillus sp. Taxonomy (NCBI): domain Bacteria; kingdom Bacillati; phylum Bacillota; class Bacilli; order Caryophanales; family Bacillaceae; genus Cytobacillus; species Cytobacillus sp. Next base: position 6,517 of record NZ_CAXQGS010000109.1, on the reverse strand, counting down.
TGCTCATTCGTGAGCAGGGTTCCTTATTAGAAAAGCGTAAGCGCCTTGTCCACCCCCGACAAGCACAAGACGAGCCTCCCGGAAAGGCGTCCTTTGCCTTTTTGGGAGGCTTGGCTTGTGACCTCGAGGGGGTAGGCGCTGGAGCTAGACAGTAATCGACGCTCAAAATTTTTACTTCCTAATTTTTCACACAAAAAAACAGGCCCATAAAGAGCCTGCCCTGAGTTTGGTTATATAATTAAGCTTTACGCACGTTAGCTGCTTGAGCTCCACGCTGACCTTGCTCAACATCGAAAGTCACTTCTTGACCTTCTTCTAAAGATTTATAACCTTCGCCTTGGATAGCTGAGAAATGAACGAATACGTCTTCTCCACCTTCGCGTTCGATGAATCCGAAGCCTTTTTCACTGTTAAACCATTTTACTTTACCATTTTCCATTTTTGTTGCCTCCTTGTGCGTATCAACACACATTGTGTTACTATCCTTGCTCTCAGTGATCATCAAGACGTAAAGTTTTACTCAAACTATCCTTTACACCGAACAAAAATAATTCTTATTCAGATTAACACTTTTCAGAATTATATGCAAGAAAACACACAATAGAAAACATCGTATCTCCATTCTAGCGTACTCACACTTCAAATATTAAACAAAAAAAACTGCTATTTCATAGCAGTCATGGATAGAGCCTTAAGAAGTAAAAGAATATCCTGATGAATGCTGTTGCATACTTGATCATCGCTGCAGTTCTCAAAATCAGCCTGCAAACGTCCAAGTTCTCTAATAAATAGTAAGTTTTCTTCCTTACTAAGCATAGTGTATTCGCTCCTTTTTACATAGGAAATGCACTATGTCGTTTCAGGGTAACACTATTGCATTTTATTTACAATCAATCAACAAGGGTTTCGAAAGAAGAATTTCTTCTTTCCCTGGTGAACCCTTTTCAAGATCAAAGTATGATAAACTGAATTAGCAGGCATAAAATGTCAGAATTCTGCGGGGTGCAAATTTGGAAAGGATACATCTAAAAGAAGTTCATGAAATGCAAGACCTTACTAAGGGACATGTATTATATCTCTTCAAGAACCAGGACCAATATATTTCAGATGTTATTGAATTTGTTCTTTCCGGATTAGAACGAAATGAATACTCCATCATTATAGAAAATGACCGAATGACTCCACTGATTAAGGAAAGCCTCACACTGAAGTTGAATAAGAGCTGCCTGAAAAAAGTAGAGTTCATCAATAATTATGACTTCTATTATGCCAAGGGGGACTTTAGAGTTAATTCTATTTTCGATTACCTCCCAAACTTAATTGAAGGTTATTCAGAACAGGATTTAACTGTCCGGAGCTGGGCTCATGTCGAATGGCGTGACGAACTGGAAGTCAGCAAAAAATTATCGGCATCTGAAAAAGAAGCTGATCTAATTGTTGCCAAAACAAAACTTCTGTCTGTTTGTGCCTACGATTCAGACAGGGTTAGTCAAGAATTAAAAGAAAGTCTTCTATTTTGCCATAATTTTTTTGTAAATGAATGAACAGAAAAATACAGACAGGATTTACTGTAAATAAAATTAGTCTCACCTTTAATACGTGAGACTAATTTGTCTCCCCCGTAACATTCCCAAACCTGCTTTGTTGGCAATAGTTTTACTATTTAGTAAAAACGAGGTATTTTTGCCCGATATAGTTAGTTGATGTGTAAATGCCCGCTCCCAAAAGAACCGCAAGCTCTTCAGGCGAAACATCATGCCCGAGCAGGGTAAAAGTCTGGATAAACTCTGCAGCCATGCCGCTTATGGAGTAAGAAAGAATATAGCACAAAAACAGAATGAAAATGAAGCGCACCGCACTGCTTTGAATGCGGGCCCTGCTCCTAAAGGTGAACGATCTGTTGAGGAAATAGCTGACCGCTGCCCCCGCACTGTTTCCCAGAAATGTTGCAGTCCAATACGACATCCCCGCCAAATCCAGCAGCATAAATATCATAGATAGCCCGACAATTGTATTCAATGTTCCCACAAGCAAAAATCGAATAAAGGTATCAGTTCGTTTCAGATAATGTTCCAAAATGAATGTCCGCGAACTCATCATCATGGTCTCCGTCCGTAATTAAATGGCGGGAAATCGGTAAATTAAACGCATCTACTTCAATCGAAAATTTAGGTCTGCGTTTTGTCTCTTTATAGATTTTCCCGATATATTCCCCCACCAGGCCAATAGCTGTCAGCTGAAGCCCCCCCAGCATCCAGATCGAGGTGATTAATGATGTCCAGCCGGTTTCCGTTTCGCCAAAATAGCGCAATCCTAGAAAGTAGAGGCCAAATAGAAAGCTGATAAAAAAAGAACCGATCCCCAATGCCAATACCATCCGGATCGGCGTCACGGAAAAAGAAGTAATGCCCTCAAAGGAAAGGGCCAGCATTTTTTTCAGAGGATACTTCGTTTCTCCGGCAAGCCTCTCTTTGCGGTCATAGTAAACATGGGCCGTTTTATAGCCCAGCAAGGGCACAATTCCGCGTAAAAAAAGATTGGTTTCCTCATAGCGCTGCAGCTCTTCCAGGGCACGCTTGCTCATCAGGCGGAAATCAGCATGATTATAGACAAGATCTACGCCCATTTTCTTCATTAGTTTATAAAATCCCTGTGCCGTGCTTCTTTTGAAAAACGTATCACTGTCCCTTTTTTTCCTTACTCCATAGACAATGTCATATCCTTCGCGGAATTTCAGGATAAACTCTCGGATCACGGCAATATCATCCTGAAGATCGGCATCAATGGAAACCGTGCAATCCGATATTTTTCCTGCGGCTGTTAATCCCGCAAGCAGGGCATTCTGATGTCCTGCATTTCTGGCAAGCTTCAGCCCCCGTACTTTTGGGTTATTCAGGCTCTGCTTATAAATGATCTGCCAGGTCCTGTCCCTGCTGCCATCATCCACAAACAATATTTTGCTTTTATCAGAAACAAGATCCTCATTCAGTAATTCTTCAAGCAGCCCATTCAGCTGATCAATAGTATCCGGCAGTACCTCCTCTTCGTTATAGCAAGGAACTACGATGGTGAGTACCGGGTTGGTCATTCTAATTCCCCCTGCTTATATGGCTTTATAAAGGTAGATTTTCCACACAGAGCTTTTTGATTCAAAAACCTTCTCCAGCCTAAGCTGATTATCTTCAGCATTGTCGATCGGGACGGATGAAAAAAGATAAGAACCGCCCATGGCCTTAAAGGCTTCTGTATTCAACTCAAGATTCTTCAGCCTTTTTTTCGTCCGCTTTTTAAACATATAATGCTTTCCAAGCTCGTCCGTAAAGAGATAGCACCTTCCGCCCCATTCATCAAAATAAATCCGGATACCTTTGTTTTTTTCCAGTTCTTTCTCAATGATTTTCCGAAATTGATATTTGTATGTTAAGGGGTAAAAATTATTATACGTATCCAGCGTGTAGAAGCCATTATACTGGGCAATGGCAGGATGAAGGCCAATGCTTGCAACACGGTATTCCTCCTGCGGTTGCCCAATATATTCTTTAACATCCAAGAACTGCTCTTCAGCATAAAATTGCTTGATCGTTGGCTTATCCTGAAAAAGGATTTCCTCGTTAAAAAATGAAACGGTAATCACCTGCCCCAGCACAAAAACCGGAACCAGCCGCCTCCAGAACGGTCCATGGGACCAAATGATTTTCAAGGAGAGCGCGAAAAGCACATAGATAACCAGAGGCCTTAAAAAATGATACCTGGCAAAGTTGAATGTATCCAGAACATGGTAACGCTCTGTAAGCGGCATCCAGCCTTTGTAAAACCAGAAGGCATACCATGCTGATAGGGCAAAGTTAAGCAAGAAAAGAAATAAAAACACCTTTTCCTTCTTCCAATTTTTCTGCCTTATCGTCATAAATAGCGCCACGAACATCAGCGGAAGAATGACCAGAGTATGCATCGAGGCAACATGGTGGTGCCCCAGAGCAAAGTTTTTTAATGTCAGCCTCACGCAATGCCAGAAGGTTAATCTCGCATGAAAATATTCATCCCGGCTGTTCGGCTCATCGTCAAACAAAAAGGAAAAAACAAGCCTGTATTCCACGATAAAAAAGATTCCAGTCATATAGGCAATGGACAGTATAAATGGCCAATTCCATGCTCTTTTTCTGATTACATCTGTCAGCCAAAATATCCCCATGGCGCTCAGGAAAAAGAAAAATCCAAGAACGATGCTCGAGTATAATGGCAATAGAGTTAGGACCAGGATATTTTTCCAGGATCTTTCCCCTTGCCTGATATTTAAAAACGCCCAGAGCGCAAGCGGCATCCCAAGCGTGCTCAGCATACCGGAAGGCCAAAATGGCGTGAAAGCAAAAGCTAGAGCTGTCCCAATCGTAATGGGTCCCCACTTCTCTTCTTTAAGGAAGTGCTTTTTCAATAGCAAATACATGCCGATAAAGGCAAATACCCTTGTAATCGTCTGGCTGAGTGCATAGGCAATCATCGTCGGGAAGAGGGCATACAGCCACACAATTAAAGTAAATTCAGAGCCAAATGCATTTCTGGACAGATTTCCATTTATAATCTGCGGAATAACAGCATCTATTGAACCTGTCAGCTGCCCGCTTTCAGCCAGGACTTTATACCAGGCCAGATTGGAATCCAGATTATCATGAACGCGGATATGCGCGTTTTCACCTAATATATACAAAGGGGATACAAACAGGACCAAAGCAATAATGGCGAGAATAAGGAGATTTTTCTCGGCTGTATTTTTTTTCAAAAGCAATCTCTACACCTCTAGGTTCAAGATTATTTACAGGCTTAGGGTTCACGAACACGTCCAAAATATTCCCGAACAGCCAAATTCACACCATAAAGGGATAATACAACCTGCCCGCTCATAAAAATAGGTGACAGCATTTCTAAATAAAGGGGGAATTAAATGATTAAAAAAGCGGTCATTCCCGCTGCAGGCCTTGGAACCCGGTTTCTGCCGGCCACAAAGGCACAGCCAAAGGAAATGCTCCCCATTGTCGACAAGCCCGCCATTCAATACATTGTCGAGGAAGCCATTGCTTCCGGGATTGAAGATATCATCATCATAACCGGGAGAAACAAACGGGCTATTGAAGATCACTTTGATAAATCGGTTGAAATGGAGCTGCTGCTGCAGAAAACCGGAAAGCTTGAAATGCTTGAGGAAGTTCGCGAAATAACCAATCTGGCTGATATCCATTATGTCAGGCAAAAGGAGCCGCTCGGATTGGGGCACGCTATTTTATGCGCGAGAAAGTTCATTGGCAGGGAGCCGTTTGCCGTCCTCCTTGGCGATGATATAATTGATGGGGAGCCTCCTGCCATGCTGCAAATGATTGAGCAGTATAACCAAACGGGGGCAAGCATCCTCGGATGCAGTGAGGTTCCTTTGTCTGAAGTCAATAAATATGGAATTGTCGGCTATTCAGAACAGAGGGGCCCATTATACAAAGTGGATAGCCTCGTGGAAAAACCTCCTGCTGAAAAAGCCCCATCTGCCCATGCGATTATTGGCCGCTATATCTTAACACCGTCGATCTTTGACATGCTTGAGAACGGAAGCCCGGACAGCAAAGGCGAGCTGCAGCTGACAGATGCCCTCCATGCTTTGCTTCGCCGGGAAAGAATTTATTCGTACCTGATCCGGGGAAGCCGTTATGATATTGGAGATAAATTTGGCTTTCTTAAAGCCTCGATTGATTATGCCCTGCAAAGACCTGAACTGAAGGAGAAACTTTCACAATACTTAAGGCAGATTCGATTATGATTTGCGATATCCGTCAGGATGGGACCTGTGCCAGCTCCAGGCATCCTCGATGATCTGGCGGATACTTGTTTTTTGTGGCTCCCATTTCAGCATTGACCTTGCTTTTTCTGATGAAGCAACCAGTTCTGCCGGGTCTCCAGACCGACGGGGAGCAATCGTCACTTTAAAATATCTGTTTGTTACCTCAGCTGCGGTTTCAATTACTTCTTTTACAGAAATCCCTTTGCTGCCCCCCAGATTAAAGACAGTGCTATCCCCTCCCTCTTCCAGGTAACGGAGTGCCAGCAGATGGGCTTCAGCCAAATCTTCTACATGAATATAGTCCCTTATACAAGTACCATCCTTTGTTGGATAATCATCACCAAAAATGGAGACAGATTCTCTTTTTCCAAGTGCCGCCTGCAGGATAATCGGGATCAGGTGTGTCTCGTTCTGATGGTCTTCGCCAATCTCCCCTGATGCCTTTGCCCCTGCAGCATTAAAATAACGGAGCGACACGAACCTGGCTCCTGATGCCTGCGCCCACCAATGGAGCATCCGTTCAATGGCAAGCTTTGTCTCGCCATACGGGCTTGCAGGCTTGAGCGGCGCGTCTTCCCGTATAGGCTGGCTTTTCGCATCACCATATACTGCGGCGGTGGACGAAAACACAAGCTGTTTAACCTTATGTGCTTCTAAAGCTTTTAGAGATCGGAAGAGCACACGTCTGAACTCCAG
>NZ_CAXQGS010000108.1:0-22839 GCF_964223445.1 Cytobacillus sp. | reverse complement strand
GGTAGGTGACTGGAGTTCAGACGTGTGCTCTTCCGATCTGATCATAAGCAGTTTCCTTTCAGAAGGAAAAACGCCTTCTTACAGGAACCGTCTTATGCCTGTCGCCCCTGGGCAGTCGCCTTAACATTTCGGGCAATCCTCCCAAAAGGCAAAGAACGCCTTTCCGGGAGGCTCGTCTTGTGCTTGTCGGGGGTGGGCAAGGCGCTTGCGCTTTTCTGATGGGCATGAAACAAAGGAGGGACAAAATGGCAGAAGCGAAACCATGGCTTAAGCAATATCCGGCAGAAATCCCCTCAACCTTGTCATATCCCAAACAGCCGGTACAGGATTATTTGAAAAATGCTGCAGAAGAATTTCCAGAGAAAATAGCCATCCACTTTATGGGAAAGGAAGTCACATATAAATATATATATGACTCTTCCCTGAAGCTAGCTGCATATTTGCAGAAGCTTGGAATTGAAAAGGGAGACCGCGTGGCGATTATGCTTCCGAATACTCCGCAGTCTGTTATCAGCTATTATGGAATTCTGATGGCTGGCGGGGTTGTTGTCCAGACAAACCCGCTGTATATGGAAAGGGAATTGGAATATCAAATGAAAGACTCAGGAGCAAAAGCAATCATTACAATGGATATCTTATTTCCGAGAGTGAGCAAAGTGATGCCGCAGACAGAATTGAAGCATATAATTGTAACCGCTATCAAAGATGCTCTTCCATTCCCTAAAAATCTAATATATCCTTTTATCCAGAAAAAACAGTATGGCATTGTCGTAAATGTAAAACATGAAGGGCATAACCATTTGCTGACGGAGATTTTAAAAAGGCCGGCGGAACCTCTGAAAATCCATGACTTCGATTTTGAAGAAGACTTGGCATTACTGCAATACACAGGCGGTACAACCGGTTTTCCAAAGGGCGTCATGCTTTCGCACAGCAATCTGGTATCCAATACAGCCATGTGTAAAGCCTGGCTTTATAAGTGCAGGCGCGGCGAAGAAACAGTGCTGGGCATACTTCCTTTCTTTCACGTGTATGGAATGACAACAGTTATGATCTTATCTGTTATGGATGCTCACAAAATGGTCCTCCTTCCGAAATTTGATCCGGAAACGACCCTGAAAACTATTCATAAAGAGAGGCCGACTTTATTCCCTGGTGCCCCAACTATTTATATTGGAATATTGAACCATCCTGATATTAAAAAATATGATTTATCCTCCATAGACTCCTGCATCAGCGGATCTGCTGCCCTGCCCGTTGAAGTCCAGCAGAAATTTGAAGAAATAACAGGGGGAAAGCTTGTCGAGGGCTATGGTTTGACGGAATCTTCACCTGTTACACATGCGAATTTCTTATGGGACCGCCCCCGTGTCAAAGGCAGTATAGGTGTCCCCTGGCCTGATACAGATGCTGCCATTTTTTCACTGGAAACGGGAGAAGGGCTTCCGGCAGGAGAAGTTGGTGAAATTGCAGTTAAAGGTCCTCAGGTAATGAAAGGCTATTGGAACCGCCCGGAAGAAACAGCACAGACCTTAAGGGATGGCTGGCTGCTGACAGGTGACCTTGGCTATATGGATGAGAATGGATACTTCTATGTAGTGGACAGGAAGAAAGATATGATTATTGCAGGGGGATTCAATATTTATCCGCGTGAAATAGAAGAAGTGCTATACGAGCATCCAGCCGTGCAGGAAGTGGTTGCTGCAGGTATACCTGACCCATATCGCGGAGAAACAGTAAAAGCATATATTGTGCTGAAAGAGGGCAAAGAAGCAACGGAAGAAGAACTGAATCTGTTTGCAAGAAAGCATCTTGCAGCATATAAGGTTCCAAGGTTATATGAATTCCGCAAGGAGCTTCCTAAGACAGCTGTTGGAAAAATTCTGAGAAGGGCATTAGTAGATGAAGAAAAAAAGAAATTAAAAGAAGAAGAGGAAAAGCGGGCTTAACTTCAGAGACCGATTTTCGATCGGCTCTTTATTTTTGAGCCAATAAGCTTGTCCAGGCATTTAAGAAATGTAATAATAAATTATATTTCCAGGGATAATTTCTTGACACAAATGAATTGTCCTACTATTATAAAAATATGAATGATTATTCATTCATTTTAGACCGATGTTTAAATTCAAAAAATAAACTAAGTTGATTGGAAAATCCTGGCATAAGGAATGGTATTACTCCATTCCTTATGCTCGATAAAAATCAATACACCTGTTTATTCTGAAAGGAGGGAACAGCTTGAAAAAAACAAAGCCTAAATATCGGCAAATTATTGATGCAGCTGTAGTTGTGATTGCTGAAAATGGCTATCACCAGGCACAGGTATCAAAAATTGCCAAACAGGCTGGTGTCGCTGATGGCACCATATACTTATATTTTAAGAACAAAGAAGATATATTAATATCCCTCTTTCAGGATAAAATGGGCTACTTTGTTGAGAAAATTGAAGAAAAAATTGCAGGAAAAGAGAAAGCTGCAGAGAAACTATTAATGATGGTAGAATCACACTTTAGAATGCTCTCAGAAGACAGGCACCTGGCAATTGTAACCCAGCTCGAATTGAGGCAGTCCAATAAAGACCTTCGCCATAAAATTAATGAGGTGCTCAAAGGATACCTTGCTTTAGTGGAAAGGATTCTTGCTGATGGCAGGGAAAGCGGTGAATTTCCAGCTGACCTTGACATTAGGCTGGCGCGCCAGATGATTTTTGGAACCATGGATGAAACAGTGACCACATGGGTAATGAATGAGCAAAAATATGATCTTATTGCATTGGCGAAGCCTGTTCATAAACTTTTGATCGGCGGGTGCGGAAAACTTTGAGGCAGATAAAGTGCTCCATAAATATAGTCAGGAGGGATAAGATGGAATATCTAAAATGGTCCCATCAGGACTTCGTGGCGACGATTACTATTGAACGTCCGCCTGCGAATGCTCTTTCATCAGGTCTATTGAGAGAGCTTTCAGCTGTCCTGGATGAAGTTGAAGATAATGAAGAAATCAGGGTAATCCTTATTCATGGGGAAGGCAGATTCTTCTCAGCAGGTGCTGATATTAAAGAATTTACAACCATAGAAAGCGGAGAAGATTTTTCAAGCTTGGCGACCTATGGACAGGATCTCTTTGAAAGAATGGAAAAATTCCCTAAGCCAATTATAGCAGCGATTCATGGAGCAGCGTTGGGCGGCGGCCTGGAGCTCGCCATGGGCTGTCATTTCCGTCTCGTAGCTGAAAACGCAAAGCTGGGTCTACCAGAGCTTCAGCTTGGTTTAATTCCTGGTTTTGCCGGAACTCAGCGGCTTCCCCGCTATGTCGGTGCTGCGCGTGCAGCAGAAATGCTTTTTACAAGTGACCCAATTACCGGGCTTGAGGCAGTGCAATATGGCCTGGCTAACCATGCCTATCCTGAGGATCAGCTTTTGGACAACGCTTATAATATGGCAAAGAAGATTGCCAAGAAGAGTCCTGGCTCGATTAAGGCGGCCATTGAGCTCTTAAACTACGGAAAGACAGGGCAATTCTACGAAGGTGTTAAAAAAGAAGCAGAATTGTTTGGAGAAGTATTTGTTTCCGAAGATGGCAAGGAAGGCATCTCTGCGTTTATTGAAAAACGTGAACCAAGCTTTACCGGAAAATAGTGTTTTAAAAGATTTGTGCTGAATGATTACATTCATCCTCATAATCTATTATAATAGTCTTGTATGCGGATGATTTAATCTTCAGAAGATTCCTTGGTTAAGTTATGGTCTGTGAGCGAGCGCCCGCTCAATTTCAAAGGTTGTTTACGTATAGTTTGTTGTTTTTCTATTCTAATTCGCTGAGTTGATTGGAGCGGAAGGGACTTGATCCTCGAAAATGCTGACGCGTTTCCTTCGTGCGGTACCCATTCGAGGAAGCATATTCAATGTCCTGCGGGAGGAGAGGAAAGTGGGAGACCCCATAGGTGAAGCCGAGGAGGCTCGCATTCCTCCCCGAGGAAAGCAAGTGCCTGAAGCGGAAATCAACGGACTGTATTTATAGTAACAATAATAATCTATGAGAAAAGAGATATTTCAAAAAAGAGTGGCGTTCCAAGCAGATTAGCCTTTCTGTATGCATTAAATATTTTCAATCTTTCGAAGTGAAGAAATGTTTTAATTAATGGCTTTGTTTTATGACAATGCTTAATTACTAGGAGGGAAATCATGAACATCTACGTATTAATGAAGAGAACATTTGATACTGAAGAAAAAATTACAATCTCAGGCGGCAAAATCAATGAAGATGGCGCTGAGTTTATCATTAATCCATATGATGAATATGCAATTGAAGAAGCAATCCAGGTTCGTGATGCGAATGGCGGAGAAGTGACAGTTGTTTCTGTGGGAACAGAAGAAGCTGAAAAGCAGCTCCGTACCGCTCTTGCGATGGGTGCCGATAAAGCTGTATTAATAAATACTGAAGATGACCTTGAAGATGGGGACCAGTACACGACTGCAAAAATCTTATCTGAATACTTGAAAGACAAAGATGCTGACTTAGTCATTGCAGGAAATGTAGCAATTGATGGGGGTTCGGGACAGGTTGGACCTCGTGTAGCAGAAATTTTGGGCATTTCTTATGTAACAACTATTACAAAGCTTGATATCAATGGAAGCTCTGCGACAGTAGTGCGCGATGTTGAAGGGGATTCAGAAGTAATTGAGACATCACTTCCATTATTGGTCACTGCCCAGCAGGGTTTAAATGAGCCGCGCTATCCGTCCTTGCCGGGAATTATGAAGGCAAAAAAGAAGCCTCTTGATGAGCTTGAGCTTGACGATCTTGATCTTGATGAGGACGATGTTGAAGCCAAAACAAAAACAATTGAAATCTATTTGCCGCCTAAGAAGGAAGCAGGAAAAGTTCTTGAAGGCGAGCTGGGAGCTCAAGTTAAGGAACTTGTGAAACTTCTTCATACTGAAGCCAAAGTTGTCTGATCATCAATAACTGATAATAATAACGCAGGGGGTAAAACATATGGCTAGAAAAGTATTAGTATTAGGTGAAGTCCGTGACGGTTCATTGCGTAATGTATCCTTCGAAGCTGTTGCAGCTGCTAAAACTGCGTCAGAAGGCGGAGAAGTTGTAGGTGTTTTAATTGGTAATTCTGTAAGCGCTTTAGCTGATGAAATGATTCACTATGGTGCTGACCGTGTTGTAACTGTTGAAGATGAAAAGCTGAAGCAATATACTCCTGACGGCTTTTCACAGGCATTAATGGCTGTGATTGATTCCGAAAGTCCGGAAGGTCTGATTTTTGGACACACAGCATTAGGGAAAGATTTAGCTCCTAAAATTGCTGCCAAGCTGGAGTCAGGTTTAATCTCTGACGTAACGAGCCTGGAGGAGGCAGGCGGCAACCTGGTGTTCACACGCCCGATTTATTCTGGCAAAGCATTTGAAAAGAAAATTGTTACAGATGGCCTTCTCTTTGCGACAATTCGTCCAAACAATATAACTCCATTGGAAAAAGATGAATCAAGATCAGGAGATGCTGCTTCTGTTGCAGCAGAAATCAAAGATCTTCGCACAATCATTAAGGAAGTTGTCCGCAAAGCCAGTGAAGGCGTTGATTTATCCGAAGCTAAGGTTATCATTGCCGGCGGACGCGGTGTTAAGAGCGAGGAAGGCTTTGAACCATTAAAAGAGCTTGCATCTGTTCTTAATGGAGCAGTGGGTGCATCACGCGGAGCATGTGATGCTGATTATTGCGACTACTCGCTGCAAATTGGACAAACCGGTAAGGTTGTAACCCCTGATCTATATATTGCATGCGGTATCTCAGGAGCTATTCAGCATTTAGCTGGGATGTCCAACTCAAAAGTAATCGTAGCCATTAACAAAGATCCGGAAGCCAATATCTTTAAAGTAGCTGATTACGGTATTGTTGGAGATCTATTTGAGGTTGTTCCACTGTTAACAGAAGAATTCAAAAAGCTTAAAGTAAACGCATAAGATAGTATAACTAATGGGCGGCTGATGGCCGCCCATTATACATAGTGCCAATAGTAAAAGAAAGAGAATAATCTGCTCCAAATAGGGTAAATTACGATCGAGCAGATTGTTCGCAACATATAAAAAACGATGATATACTGTCGTTAGTATTTGAGTTGAATTTTAGGAGGCATATCAAATGGCTATTACACACGCAACTGACCAAAACTTTACTGCTGAGACTGGTTCGGGATTAGTACTGGCAGATTTCTGGGCTCCTTGGTGCGGCCCTTGTAAAATGATCGCTCCTGTTTTAGAAGAGCTTGATTCTGAAATGGGCGATAAAGTGAAAATTGTAAAAATCGATGTTGACGAAAACCAGGAAACTGCTGGCAAGTTTGGCGTAATGAGCATTCCGACATTAATCGTTTTAAAAGACGGTGAAGTTGTAGATAAAGTGGTTGGTTTCCAGCCAAAAGAAGCTCTTGCCGAATTACTTTCAAAACATGCTTAACCTATAAAGAATTTCCCGGTGTCCCCAGGAGGACATCGGGATTTTTTTTGTCATATGGGTTTTGTTGTTATGCTGCAGGTTTCCAGGCTGATATAATAAGATGGTAATAATGTGCCAACAGCGTTTTAGAGGCTAAATAATATTGGTTTGCTTCCAGTGCAAACTATGTTTTATTACTAGCTTGCACCCGAAAATGATTATGCCAAATAATGAATGTATTGAACTTCGATAAAAAAATTTTAACCGGGGAGGTGAAGTGCCATGAATGATACGATTAAAAATAAACTGATGCTGCTTCCTGCCCAGCCGGGCTGTTATTTAATGAAAGACAGGCAGGGAACCATTATATATGTGGGAAAAGCAAAAATCCTGAAAAACCGTGTAAGATCCTATTTTACAGGGTCACATGACGGAAAAACATTAAGACTTGTTAATGAGATCGCAGATTTTGAGTACATTGTCACTTCTTCAGATATGGAAGCATTGATCCTTGAGATGAATCTGATCAAGAAATATGATCCAAAATATAATGTAATGCTGAAGGACGATAAAAGTTATCCTTTTATCAAATTGACGGCCGAACGCCATCCCCGTCTGATTACAACCAGAAAAGTAAAGAAAGACAGAGGAAAATACTTCGGACCTTATCCCAATGTGCAGGCTGCCAATGAAACCAAAAAGCTGCTCGACCGAATTTATCCTCTCCGTAAATGTTCAACTCTTCCGGACAGAGTTTGCCTTTATTACCATTTAGGCCAATGTCTTGCGCCATGTGTGAAGGCTGTAAGCGAAGACCAATATAAGCAAATGACAGATGAGATTGCAAAGTTCTTAAATGGCGGATACAAAGAGATTAAAAAAGACCTGACTGCAAAAATGACAGCAGCTGCTGAAGAATTAGACTTTGAAAGGGCGAAGGAGCTTAGAGATAAAATTGCCCATATAGATGCAACGATGGAAAAGCAAAAAATGACAATGACAGACTTTACCGACCGGGATGTATTTGGATACGCGGTTGATAAAGGATGGATGTGTGTTCAGGTATTCTTCATCAGACAGGGGAAACTCATTGAACGGGATGTATCAATGTTCCCTATATATAATGAGCCGGAAGAAGAAATCCTAACTTTTCTCGGCCAGTTTTATACCAAAGCAAACCACTTTAAACCGCGTGAAATATTGGCACCGGATTCGGTTGATGCTGTAATGGCAGAACAGCTTCTGGATGTTAAAGTGCTAAAACCGCAGCGCGGGCAAAAAAAGGACCTGGTGAAGCTTGCTTATAAAAATGCAAAAATTGCTCTCCAGGAAAAGTTTTCTTTAATTGAGCGTGATGAAGAACGGACAATTAAAGCTGTAGAAAATCTGGGGGATCAGCTTGGAATTTATACTCCTCACCGGATAGAAGCATTTGATAATTCGAATATCCAGGGAACTGACCCTGTTTCAGCCATGATCGTCTTTATTGATGGCAAACCAGAGAAAAGAGAGTACCGTAAATACAAAATTAAATCCGTTAAAGGCCCTGATGACTATGAATCCATGAGAGAAGTAGTCCGGCGCAGATATACAAGGGTGCTGAAAGAAGAGCTGCCGCTTCCGGACTTAATTATGATTGATGGGGGAAAAGGGCATGTTGAAGCTGTACGGGATGTGCTTGAAAATGAGCTCGGTCTGGATATTCCGATTTCTGGCCTGGTAAAGGATGAAAAGCACAGGACTTCACAGCTGTTATATGGTAATCCGCTTCAAATTATTCCGCTTGCAAGGAACAGCCAGGAATTTTATCTGCTGCAGAGAATTCAGGACGAGGTTCATCGCTTTGCGATTACTTTTCATCGTCAGCTTCGCGGAAAAAGTGCCTTTCAGTCTATTCTTGATGAAATTTCCGGCATAGGCGAAAAGCGAAAGAAACAGCTGCTGAAAACCTTTGGATCTGTAAAGAAAATGAAAGAGGCACCAATCGAGGAGTTTAGAAAAATGGGCATTCCTGCGAATGTCGCTGAGGAATTAAAACAGAGGCTTGAGGAACAAAGTGGAAATACCAAGTCATAAAATGGATATAGACAGAAAAATTCAGACATGTTATACTAATTGAAACTTTATATCAATATCACTTTATAGCGATAAAGCGTATGTTCATAATAGCTCATTAAGTTTCTGAGCTGTGAACAGAATCGTTAAGTGAAGGTAGAGGTGCGAACTTCATCAGTAAAAGCTTGGAGAAGAATGAGCTTCCATGAAAAGCTTTGAAAGGGTATGTTCGCCGAAGTGGAGAAAATCTCATCATTTTTTCTGCTGGTTCTGCATTGAACAAATGCAGGATTGTCAGGACAGTGCCGTCCTGGAGAGCTATCTCACTGTGTTTGCTCATTTTTATACTTTGGCTGCACAGCAATGGGATAGTAAACTATTCCATTGCTTTTTTTATTGCCCAAAAGGGTAATTTAGAGTTATAGCCATTGTTAAATACAGCAGAGTGAACTGTCATGCTTCACTTACATAGGACGGCAAATCATATTTAAAAGATCTTTAGAAAGAAGGGAAAGCTGTGGGAATCATTGTGCAGAAATTCGGAGGCACCTCCGTGGGGACTGTAGACAGAATTCAAAATGTCGCCAATCGGGTAATTGAAGAAAAGAGTCGGGGAAATGATGTTGTTGTGGTTGTTTCGGCAATGGGGAAAACGACTGATCAGCTGGTTGGCATGGCAAGGGAGATTTCCCCTTCACCTGATAAAAGGGAAATGGACATGCTGCTAACAACCGGCGAACAGGTGACCATCTCTTTATTGGCGATGGCTTTAAATGCGAAAGGGCATCCCTCTGTTTCTTTTACAGGGTGGCAGGCTGGTATTAAGACAGAAGCAGTCCATGGCAATGCGAGGATAGTGAATATTGATCCAGCTACCATTAAGGGTCAATTAAACCAAGGGAAAATTGTGATTGTGGCAGGCTTCCAGGGGATGACTGAAGATGGTTCCATCACTACACTTGGCCGGGGCGGTTCTGATACAACGGCTGTTGCACTGGCTGCAGCACTTAAAGCAGATAAATGTGATATTTATACTGATGTAACCGGGGTATTTACATCTGATCCCCGCTTTATAAAGAATGCGAGAAAATTATATTCTGTTTCCTACGATGAAATGCTTGAACTGGCCAACTTGGGGGCTGGTGTGCTCCATCCAAGAGCAGTCGAATTTGCTAAAAATTATGGACTTCCCCTTGAAGTGCGTTCGAGCCTTGAGAAGGAAGCCGGAACAATCATTGAGGAGGAAGTAAAAATGGAACAAAACTTAGTCGTGCGCGGTGTGGCTTTCGAGGATGATATAACAAGGGTGACGATTCTTGGTCTTCCTAATTCACTGACTGGATTGTCTACTATTTTCTCGGCGCTTGCCAAAAATCACATTAATGTTGATATCATTATACAGAGCATGACAGAAGCTCAGACGACAAACCTTTCATTTTCAATAAAGAATGAAGATCTCACAGATACAGTAAAAGTGCTTGAAAAGCATAGAGAACAATTAAATTATGACCGAATTGAATGGGAATCCGGCCTTGCCAAGGTTTCGATTGTTGGCTCAGGCATGATTTCCAATCCGGGTGTGGCTGCAGAAATGTTTGAAGTGCTTTCCGCAAATGAAATTACGGTGAAAATGGTAAGCACGTCAGAAATTAAAGTCTCGGCTGTTGTTGAAAACAGCAAAATGATTGATGCCGTGGATGCTTTGCATGATGCATTCAAGCTGTCAGTTTCTCCGGTTAAGGCTTAATTCCAGGAATATCAAACAATAAGCTATCAAAATTGATAGCTTATTGTTAGTACATATGATATTACTCAGCAGGATCTTTTTTATCCCACTTCACTGTAATAAGGATTTTGCCAGTTTTTTTACGGGGATGTTCGAATGCCTCACAAATGACTTCTTTTTGAAGTTCAATCTGCTGTGCTATAAAACCGGCCTCAAGCTGAAAGGCGCAGTTTTTGTTCTTTTTGCAGCGGTCTGCAATCAGCTGGCTTGATAATTCCATTTCAATTTCATGTTTCGATTCGTTTGCGATGGAAAGGTTTCCCCAGCCGGCGTTTGTAAAAAACTCGGCAATCTGGCCGGCTGTCTCAAGAGGATACATGCGTGCGATCCTTTTGCCGGCCCAATATAAAATTTCGGGTGCTTCATTTCCCAAAAGGTCATGCAGCAGCACTTCCCGGATTAGTTCATAGCCAAATACCGGAACTGTCTGTATGTGATCTTCATTAGTGGATTTCGCAGATGCTAATTCGCTCAATAGTCTCCCCTCTTTCTATGATTCTATTATATACAATATGCTGAGGGAGTTAATATCAATTCAGGAAAAAATAGAACGATTTGCATAGAAATAATTACTATTTCAGTATACTGGAGACCAGTAACTAGGTCATATTGAACCGCAGAATAAAATATGATTTTTAGCCGTTAATATTTTTTAAAAATTTTATTTATATGGAACATTTTATGTATCCGTTTTCTTGACGCTCTATTATCTTGGGAGTAAAATGGACATGTCACATAATTGTAAGAAAATGAATAACATTTTCGAGATGATGTCCTGAGCGGGGGCTCAGCATCATTTTTTTAAAATCAGGGGGGGAAAGTTTATGGCAGGTAATCGTGAGTTTTTTAATCGCAGATTGCATTCATTACTTGGTGTTATACCGGTTGGTTTGTTTTTGGTGCAGCACCTTGTAGTGAACCATTTTGCAACAGGGGGAGAGGAATCTTTTAATAATGCGGCGCATTTCATGGAAAGTCTTCCATTCAGAATATTCCTTGAAACGTTTGTAATCTATCTACCTTTGCTGTTCCACGCAATCTATGGCCTTTATATTGCTTTTACTGCGAAAAATAACGCAAGCAGGTATGGATACTTCCGTAACTGGATGTTTATGCTGCAGCGTGTTTCAGGTGTCATTACACTGGTTTTTGTTGCATGGCATGTTTGGGAAACACGTGTACAGGCTGCCTTTGGAGCAGAAGTTAACTTTCAGATGATGGAGAACATCTTATCTAATCCATTTATGTTCTGGTTCTATATTATTGGAGTCATTTCTGCAATTTTCCACTTTGCTAATGGGCTTTGGTCATTCTTTGTCAGCTGGGGAATTACAGTATCTCCTCGTTCACAGGTCATTTCCACGTATGTAACGATCGGAATTTTCATTGCACTATCTATTGTTGGTGTACGTGCTCTTACAGCATTTATTTAAAAGACAATAAAAGACTATTAGACTTCGGTTTTATAACGTGCCAATAATATTGCAGTTTTGAGAAGCGGTCTGCTTTAAGCGCGATAGGCAGGCGCTCTGCGCTTTTCTTAGTTGTACTAGTAATTAGGGAGTGAGTCACTATGGGTAAAGGAAAGGTTATAGTTGTCGGCGGCGGATTAGCCGGTTTAATGGCGACAATTAAAGTTGCAGAATCCGGGACTCCGGTTGAATTATTTTCATTAGTGCCGGTTAAACGTTCTCACTCTGTTTGTGCCCAGGGCGGCATCAACGGAGCAGTAAATACAAAGGGGGAAGGCGATTCTCCTTGGATTCATTTTGACGATACTATTTATGGCGGAGACTTCCTGGCGAACCAGCCGCCTGTTAAAGCGATGGCAGAGGCAGCACCAGGAATTATTCACTTATTTGACCGTATGGGTGTTATGTTCAATCGTACACCTGAGGGACTGTTGGATTTCCGCCGCTTTGGCGGAACACAGCATCACCGTACAGCATTCGCTGGTGCTACAACAGGTCAGCAGCTTCTTTACGCGATGGACGAGCAGGTCCGCCGCCATGAAGTGGCAGGGTTAGTAACAAAGTACGAAGGCTGGGAATTCCTAGGGGTGGTAATCGACGATGATGGATCATGTAAAGGCGTCGTTGCTCAGAACCTGACTTCTATGGAGATCAAGTCTTTTGCTGCTGACGCCGTTATTATGGCATCCGGCGGACCGGGAATTATCTTCGGGAAATCGACTAACTCTGTTATTAACACAGGCTCAGCGGCCTCGATTGTTTATCAGCAGGGTGCTTATTATGCAAATGGAGAATTTATTCAAATTCACCCAACCGCTATTCCGGGAGACGATAAGCTTCGTCTAATGAGTGAATCTGCTCGCGGTGAAGGCGGACGAGTCTGGACATATAAAGATGGAAAACCATGGTATTTCCTTGAGGAGAAATATCCTGCTTATGGAAATCTGGTGCCTCGTGATATTGCAACCCGTGAAATTTTTGACGTGTGTGTTAACCAGAAGCTTGGCATTAATGGGGAAAACATGGTCTATCTTGATCTTTCCCATAAAGATCCTAAAGAGCTTGATATTAAGCTTGGCGGAATTATTGAAATCTATGAAAAATTCCAGGGTGAAGACCCTCGTAAAGTGCCAATGAAAATCTTCCCTGCTGTCCACTATTCAATGGGCGGACTATGGGTTGACTATGATCAGATGACAAATATCCCTGGCTTATTTGCTGCAGGTGAATGTGATTATTCACAGCACGGTGCCAACCGTTTGGGTGCAAACTCCCTTCTATCAGCCATCTACGGTGGTATGGTAGCAGGTCCTAATGCTGTCAAATATATCAGCGGCCTGGATAAGACTGCTGAAGATCTGCCATCATCATTATTTGAGCGCCATGTAAAACAGGAAGAAGAAAAATGGAATAATATCATGTCTCTTGATGGCACAGAGAATGCATACGTTCTTCATAAAGAGCTTGGTGAATGGATGACAGACAATGTAACGGTTGTCCGCCACAATGACAGGCTTCTAAAAACAGATGAAAAAATTGTTGAACTTATGGAGCGCTATAAAAACATCAATATTAACGACACTGCGAAGTGGAGCAATCAGGGTGCAAGCTTTACGCGCCAGCTGCAGAATATGCTTCAATTGGCACGTGTTATTACAATTGGTGCTTACAACCGTAACGAAAGCCGCGGTGCACACTATAAGCCGGATTTCCCTGAGCGTAACGATGAGGAATTCATGAAAACAACAATGGCGAAGTTTGTTGATGCAAATTCCGCTCCTGCATTCCATTACGAAGACATTGATGTCAGCTTAATAAAACCGCGTAAGCGTGACTATTCCAAAAAGAAAGGGGAGAATTAATCCATGCAAGAAACAAAAACTAAAACAGTCCGTTTTGTAATCAGCCGCCAGGATACTCCTGATTCAGCCCCTTTTCAGGAAGAGTTTGAAATAGATTACCGTCCCAATATGAATGTTATTTCTGCTCTTATGGAAATTCGCCGTAATCCGGTCAACGTGAAGGGTGAACATACCACTCCAATCGCATGGGATATGAACTGCCTGGAAGAAGTCTGCGGTGCATGTTCAATGATTATTAATGGAAAGCCACGTCAGTCCTGTACGGCGCTTGTCGATCAGCTGGAACAGCCAATCCGTCTTGAGCCTATGCGCACGTTCCCGGTAGTCCGTGACCTGCAGGTCGACAGAAGCCGTATGTTTGACTCCTTGAAAAAGGTTAAAGCGTGGATTCCGATCGATGGCACTTATGATTTGGGACCAGGACCGCGTATGCCTGAGAGAAAGCGCCAATGGGCATATGAACTGTCAAAGTGCATGACATGCGGTGTTTGTCTGGAAGCATGCCCGAATGTAAACAGCAAATCTGATTTTATCGGGCCAGCTCCATTATCACAGGTTCGTTTGTTTAATGCTCACCCAACTGGTGAAATGAATAAAGCAGAACGCCTGGAGCAAATCATGGGTGATGGGGGACTAGCCAACTGCGGAAACTCTCAAAACTGCGTACAGTCCTGCCCGAAAGGCATTCCTTTAACAACATCCATTGCGGCACTTAACCGCGATACAACATTCCAGTCTTTCAAAAACTTCTTTGGAAGCGACCAGATCTAAACTTCTTAAACCCCCTTTCCTTTTTGGAGAGGGGTTTTTGCATTCAAAGCTGAATGGTTTTGGTGTTCAAATAATTCAAAAAACACTATAATGAAATATAACAGAGTGAGCGCTCATTCATAAATAGCCGGGAGGAACTGCCATGAAAAAATTGAGCTATATTGACAATTTTAAAAAATGGGAAGAAGAATTCATTTTCTTTCATCCAGTAAAAGTCAGATTTTCTGAAACAGATATGTTTGGACATTTGAACAATACCGTTCCATTCACATATTATGAAGAAGCAAGGATAGAATTTTTCAAAAGCAAAGGCTTTATGCAGGACTGGGTAAAACAAGATAATGAAACCATACCAGTCGTAGCAGACCTCCAATGCGATTTTATCTGCCAGGTTTTCTTTGATGAAGAGTTACAAATTTATGTAAAAGCTGCTTCGATAGGTAATTCTTCTGTTGACCTTCATTATATGGGCAAGAAATCAGACGGTTCAGTTTGCTTCACCGGCAGGGGCACGATGGTGCAGATATCAAAGGTGACAGGCAAGGGTGTGCCTTGGACCGCAGAAATGAAAGAAATGCTGAAAAGCGGGGTTAAAGTACGGGCCTAGCGGCACAATGGCACATTTTTGAAAATAACTTTCTCCTTTCACTAAATATAGTCACTTCGGCTGTTTTGCTGACATATGATATGGTGACTAAATATATACCCATCCCGCGGTTCATAGCTGGCGAAAGGCAAGGAGGGTTACAATACTTGAAGGAGAATGAATATACTCACAAGCCGTTACTCACCAAACGAGAAAGAGAAGTATTCGAATTGTTAGTACAAGATAAAACAACAAGGGAAATCGCTGGTGAATTGTTTATAAGTGAAAAAACGGTTCGGAACCACATTTCCAATGCCATGCAAAAGCTTGGTGTAAAGGGGCGATCACAAGCTGTTGTAGAGCTCCTTCGAATGGGAGAGCTAGAACTTTAATTTAGACCGGCTATCCTTCTGGGAAGCCGGTTATCACATTTATAAAGGGATTTTTTCATTAATTGGTTTTATTTCTGTCTTGAAATTTATACGGAAAAAGGTGAAAATAAATGCACAAGGGCAGAAAACGTCGTAAAAGCTTAAATGGGAGTGTTTAAGAATGAAGCTTGAAGATCCTAAAACAAATGAAATAAATGATGTTGTAGCTGAAATTGAGAAAGACTTAAGATACATATCCGGCATTATCAAGCAGAAGGGAAGGGAAATTCTAAGTGATTTCACCATTACCCCTCCCCAGTTTGTTGCATTGCAATGGCTTTTTGAAGAAGGCGATATGACCATCGGTGAACTGTCAAACAAAATGTATCTTGCATGCAGCACGACAACAGATCTTGTTGATCGAATGGAGAAAAACACCCTTGTGAAAAGGGTTAAAGATCCAAATGACCGAAGAGTGGTCAGAATCCACCTCCTTGAAGAAGGAGAACGGATTATTGAAGAAGTTATAAAAAAACGCCAGGATTATTTAAAAGAAGTTCTTAAAAATTCTTCACATAATGAGGTCTTGTTCTTAAAAGATAACTTAACGAAATTACACCATGATATGCGAGGAGAATGAGGCGGTACTTGTGAAACAACCTATAGGAATTATTGACTCCGGAGTTGGAGGCTTAACAGTCGCAAAAGAAATTATGCGGCAGCTGCCAAATGAAGATATTGTTTACCTTGGAGATACAGCCCGATGCCCATATGGCCCCCGGCCTGGTGACGAGGTAA
Organism: Cytobacillus sp.; assembly: GCF_964223445.1. Taxonomy (NCBI): domain Bacteria; kingdom Bacillati; phylum Bacillota; class Bacilli; order Caryophanales; family Bacillaceae; genus Cytobacillus; species Cytobacillus sp. The sequence goes on along the minus strand of NZ_CAXQGS010000108.1, from coordinate 6,690 downwards.
AATCTTTTACCTGGCAAATGACGAAATACTTGCTTGGCAGAAATATTAAAATGCTTATCATTGCCTGTAATACTGCCACTGCCGTAGCCCTGGAAGAAATTCGCAGAGAGCTAACGATACCGGTTATCGGTGTCATTTTCCCTGGGGCCAGAACAGCTATAAAAGTAACGAAAAATCATAAGATTGGTGTCATTGGCACAGACGGCACAGTCAAAAGCAAGGCATATGAAAATGCGCTGATTCAGTTAAACAGGAGATCTGATGTTCATAGTCTGGCATGCCCTAAGTTCGTTCCTCTTGTAGAGAGCGGAGAGTATGAAGGCTCTGTTGCCAAAAAAATCGTGGCTGAGACTCTTCAGTCTATTAAAGGAAAAGGAATGGATACACTCATTCTCGGATGTACCCATTATCCTTTATTAGAACCAATTATTAAAAATGTAATGGGAAAAGGCGTAAATGTCATCAGTTCCGGTGAAGAAACAGCAAGGGAAGCAAGTACCATTCTGCATCACTATGGAATGCTTAAAGCTGTTGCAGAGAACCCTGAATATAAATTCTGCACAACGGGCTCACCGGCCATTTTTTCTAAAATTGCTTCAAAGTGGCTGGGATTTCCTGTAAATACTGCAGAAAAAATATCGCTTTAACACATGCAGACACCTTCTGAACTTTTTCAGAAGGTGTTTTTAAAGCTAATCATAACATCTTGAACGCGGATAACTGTCTAGCTCCACAAGGAATGCTTCGACAGCTTTATCATCGCACGACTAAAAGCGCTAGCTTTTATGAGGAGCGCCTACCCCCTCGAGGTGAGGCCCCCAGGATGGGGGTTATGCAGACGTTGCCACAGGACGTGGCGTTCTTAATCTGCGTTCCTTCGTGGGCAAGGCGCTTCCGCTTTTCTTTTAGGATTACATTTTAAAAAAGCTTTGGTATCATGAGAATGAAAGACAAAATATATTAGTTGAGTTGGTGATCAATTTGCTCGCACAAGCCGAAAACTATCTGAAAAAATATTTTGGATATATCTCTTTCCGCCCTGGTCAACAGGAGATTATTCAAAATATCCTTTCTCAAACCAATACTCTTGGCATTCTCCCAACTGGAGGCGGAAAGTCAATCTGCTTCCAAATACCCGCTCTTGTACTCCCCGGAACGGCCATTGTGATTTCTCCCTTAATTTCCCTGATGAAAGATCAAGTAGATGCTCTTAGTCTTGCCGGCATCCCGGCTGCTTTTATCAACAGCACGCTGTCTTCTGCTGAGTATCAGCATGTTGTAGCGGGAATACGCAAAGGTGAATATAAGCTCGTGTATGTGGCGCCGGAACGATTTGGTTCCATGGCCTTTTTGGATTTATTAAACGATATTTCAATTAGTGCTATCGTCTTTGATGAGGCGCACTGCATCTCCCAATGGGGGCATGACTTTAGACCAAGTTATCGTTCGGTTGTCGCTGAGCTTAACAGCCTGAACCAGAAACCTGTAATCGCTGCTTTGACAGCAACAGCAACAAGGGATGTTGCAAATGATATTCGCAGGCTTTTAAACATAGGAGAGGAACATACGTTTATTACCGGTTTTGCAAGGGAGAATTTATCTTTCCACGTTTTGAAAGGTGTTAACAAAAGGGACTTTATATTGCAGACCATTAAGAAACATAAAAACGAAGCGGGAATAATATACACTTCAAGCCGCAAGGAAACGGACCAGCTGTACCAATTTTTAAAAGGCAAGAATTTGTCTGCTGCCAAATATCATGCAGGCCTAAAGGAAGAAGAACGAAAAGAAGCACAGGATACCTTTGTATACGATGAATCAGACATTATGATTGCAACGAATGCTTTTGGAATGGGGATAGATAAATCCAATGTCAGATATGTCATCCACTATAATCTTCCGCGGAACATTGAAGCCTATTATCAGGAAGCGGGAAGGGCCGGCAGAGATGGCGTTGATAGCACCTGCTACCTGCTGTTTGCCCCTCAGGATATCCAGCTGCAGAAGTTTTTGATAGAGGAGAGCAGTCTGAATCAACAAAAAATGGAGCAGGAATACAGCAAGCTTAAGGATATGGTTAATTACTGCCATACAGAAAAATGCCTTCAGTCCTATATCATTGAATATTTTGATGAGAATGCCGATCCTATTCAATGCGTCAAATGCAGCAGCTGTCTGGATAAACGGACAAGCATGGATATTACACAGGAAGCTTTAATGATATTCTCATGCATCAAGCGGATGGGAGAAAGATTTGGGATTACTTTGACAGCCCAGGTTTTGAAAGGATCGAATATTAAGAGAATCCGCGAAATGAATTTTCATAAACTTTCAACATTCGGATTGCTGAAAAACCGCAAAGAAAAAGAGATTGGTGATATGATAAATTATCTGCTCGCTGAGGACTATCTGGCTTTAACAGATGGAAAATATCCGACTGTAAAGCTGTCGGCCAGTGCAGTTCCCGTGTTGAAGGGGCAGAAAAGATTATTTATGAAAATAAGCGAGCCGGTGCGTATTCAGGAAACAGAGGAAAACAATGAGCTCTTCGAGATGCTGAGAAAACTTAGGAAAAAAATTGCAGATGAAGAAAATGTCCCTCCTTTCGTAGTATTTGCTGATGCAGCATTAAAAGAAATGAGCCGCTATTTTCCCGTCAGCAAGGACATGATGTTAAATATTAAAGGCGTAGGGCAAATGAAGTTTGAAAAGTATGGAGAAGACTTTATCCAGGCTATCAGAGAATTTGCCGAAGAACATAATATTTCGCCTAAGCCGGCTGCAGAAGCGCCATCAAAATCAGAGGAACCCATAGATGATCGTCCAAGCTACCAGATTTCCTTTGACTATTACAAGGATGGAGATTCAATAAGGGAAATAGCCAAAAAGCGAAATTTCTCACCGATAACAATTCAAGAGCATATATTTCGCTCTATCAGAGAAGGCAATGTAATTGACTGGTCAGATATTTTCAATGAAACTGAAGAAAAGCTCGTTTTACAGGCTGCTGAAAAGGCTGGTAGAGACAAACTTAAACCAATCAAAGAAGAACTTCCGGAGGAGATAGATTATTTTAAAATCAAAGCTGTCCTGATAAAAGATGAACTGCTGAAACAAATATGACAGAGAAGCTCCTTATGGGGGCTTCTTTTTTTATGAAAGATAAGAGAATTTTGAACGTCGATAAGCAGCCTACCCCCTCGAGGTGTCGGGGGTGGGCAAGGCGCTTGCGCTTTTCCTTCGGTTTGTCCAAATTTGTCAAAAATCTATTAACACTTTTATCCTAAAAGACGGTCTAAATTTCAGATAGGCTCGTATACATGTAGTACAAACTGTCTCAGGGGGGATTATGTATGTCTTTAAATAAAAAAACGTCTTTAGTGTCAGCTGTGCTGGTATCATCTGTTCTATTATCAGGCTGCGGATTGTTTGGAAGCCAGGGGAAGGAAAAGGTCGATCCGCCAAAAGCAGTATCATATACCGATGAAGGCGAGAGTGTTGCAGAAGAAACAGCTGGAAAAGAAACAGCCGAAAATGAAGAGGGTGTTACGGCAAATCTTAAAACAGAGCTTTACTTGATTGATAAGAATGGGTATGTCGTTCCCCAGACAATTGATCTTCCAAAAACTAATTCAGTTGCTACACAGGCGTTAGAGTACCTGGTAGAAAACGGTCCTGTTACAGAGCTTCTTCCAAATGATTTCCGAGCAGTCCTTCCGGCTGATACAAAAGTTTCTGTAAATATTAAAGATAAAGTTGCAACCGTCGATTTTTCAAAAGAATTTCAGGAATATGCTAAGGAAGATGAAAAGAAAATTCTCCAATCAGTTACCTGGACACTTACACAATTTGATTCCATTGATAAAGTTAAGCTGACATTAAACGGACATGAATTAAAAGAGATGCCTGTGAATGGCACTCCGGTCAGTTCTGCGTTAAGCAGAGCCAATGGAATAAACATGGATACAACGGAAGTAGTAGATATCACGAATACGAAGCCGGTGACCGTTTATTATCTGGGCGGGGATGAAGAAAACTATTATTACGTGCCTGTTACCAAGCGTGTAAGCAATGATATGGACAATAAAGTTGAAGCGGTTGTATCCGAACTGATAAAAGGGCCGAACTATGCATCCAATCTGGTGACAGACTTCCTTCCGGATGTAGAACTGCTTGAAGCTCCAAAAGTTGAAGAAGGAAAAGTCACATTAAACTTCAATGAGAATGTTTTCAGCAGCTTCGAAGAGAAAATGATTTCCAAGCACTTGCTGACTGCACTTGTCCTTTCACTGACAGAACAAAAGGGCATCGAAAGCGTTGCTGTCACTGTTGATGGCAAAGCAGAGATTGTCAATGAGGATGGCCAAAAACTGTCTGAGCCTGTAACCCGTCCTGAAAATGTGAATACAGGAAGTTTTTAATAGGGCAGATTTTGTTATACTATATAGTAACAGGAAAAAGAGGTTGGCATTTACTGCCGCCTCTTCTTTGTTGGTGAAATGAAGCTATGCCAATGTACCTGGACAAAAACATACTTAGGGCGATGCTCTGGTTAAATAATTTTTTTGCATATGGAAAAGAAGGGGGAATCAGCTTATGCGTGCAGATGGACGTGAACCGAAGCAGCTTAGGCCTATACATATTGAAACAGATTACTTAAAGCATCCTGAGGGCTCTGTCCTTATAACTGTGGGAGACACGAAGGTGATTTGCACAGCAAGTATCGATGAAAGGGTCCCTCCTTTTATGAGGGGACAGGGGAAAGGCTGGATAACAGCTGAATATTCCATGCTTCCAAGAGCAACGGAACAGAGAAATATCAGGGAATCAGCAAAAGGGAAAATCTCAGGGAGAACAATGGAAATCCAGCGTCTGATCGGCCGTGCTCTCCGTGCAGTGGTGGATCTTGATGCACTTGGCGAAAGAACGGTTTGGCTTGATTGCGATGTAATCCAGGCGGATGGAGGGACTCGGACAGCATCCATTACAGGAGCCTTTGTCGCTATGTCACAGGCGATGGATAAATTATACAGCAGCAAAAAGCTTACTCACTATCCAATAAATGATTTCCTTGCTGCCACAAGCGTGGGAATTCTTAAAAACAAGCAGGCTGCAGTGGATTTGAATTATCTTGAAGACTCTTCAGCGGAAGTAGATATGAATGTCGTTATGACTGGAAGCGGTGAGTTTGTGGAGCTTCAGGGAACGGGAGAAGAAGCGACTTTTTCTTATACCCAGCTGCAGGAAATGCTGGGTGCTGCGCAGGAAGGGATATCAGAGCTGTTTGAGTTTCAAAAGGCTGCGCTTGGAGAAAAAATCTCAGAAAGCATTCAAAGCAAAAGAGAAAAGCTGGAGGGGAGGTCATAGCATGCAGGAAGTCATTATCGCTACTAAAAATGCAGGCAAAGCCAGAGAGTTTGAACGGATGTTCAAGCCTCTTGGGTATGAAGTTAAAACGCTGCTGGATTATCCTGATTTTCAGGATGTAGAGGAAACAGGAAGCACGTTTGAAGAGAATGCCATTCTGAAAGCGGAAGCCGTTTCAGAAGCTTTTGGAAGAATGGTAATTGCCGATGATTCAGGATTGATCATTGATGCGCTTGGAGGAAAGCCAGGCATTTATTCCGCCCGCTATGCAGGAGAAGAAAAAAACGACCAGAAAAACATGGAAAAGGTTCTCGATGAGCTCAAAAACATTCCGGATCATAAGCGGCAGGCTCGGTTCTATTGCGCTCTTGCAGTCGCTGCACCCGGAAAAACAACTATAACAGCTGCAGGAACTTGTGAAGGCCATATCTTAAGAGAAGAAAGAGGGACTAATGGATTTGGCTATGATCCTATTTTCTTTGCAGAAGAAAAAGACAAAGCAATGGCTGAATTAATGCCGGAGGAAAAAAGCCTGATCAGCCATAGGGCAAATGCTCTCAAAAAGCTGGAGGAGCTGCTTCCTTCTTTCGTAGCCGGAGCTGAGAACACATGAGGGTTCTGATTGTCAGTGATAGCCATGGGTTAACCTCTGAACTCAGCAAAATCCGCGAAATGCATCCGGATATGGATCTGATGATTCATTGCGGAGATTCTGAGCTTCAGGCAGATCATGAAGCATTGGAAGGCTACGCTGCTGTAAGAGGAAATTGCGACTTTGAGGCAGCATTCCCGGAGGATAGAATAGAAGAAGCAGGGGGGCTCCGCCTTTTCGTCACACACGGACACAGATATTCCGTTAAGTCTACCTTAATGAATCTGTCATACAAGGCACGTGAAATGGAAGCAGATATTGTATGTTTTGGCCATTCACATGGTCTGGGAGCTGAAATGTCTAATGGGATATTATTTATTAACCCTGGGAGCATCCGGCTGCCAAGAGGAAGAAATGAAAAGACATATGTCATACTGGAAGCCAGGGAGAAAAATGTTACATTGGATGTGTATGACCTGTCTAATGGGAAAATTCCTGATCTGACACAAAATTTTTCACTGGTAAAAAGCGAGTAATTTGAATATAATAACTGAGGGAAGCCAGTCTTCCCTCATTAATAAAAAATATCTTACCAAAGTGTTGACTTCTTAACATTTGTCTAATATAATAAATCTTGTCGTTAAGTTAATTAATCTCAACCAAGTAAAAAATTTTCAATACGTCCCAGTAGCTCAGCTGGATAGAGCAACGGCCTTCTAAGCCGTCGGTCG
>NZ_CAXQGS010000107.1:0-24358 GCF_964223445.1 Cytobacillus sp. | reverse complement strand
ATATCTTTGAACTTCGTGAACTGTCTAGCGCAAGCAGGATGTGGGTCATGCAGACGTTGCCACAGGACGTGGCGTTTTTAGTCTGCGTTCATTCGTGAGCAAGGCGCTTGCGCTTTTCTTATTGTCTAGCTTCAGCGCCTACCCCCTCGAGGTCACAAGCCAATCCTCTCAAAAAGGCAAAGGACGCCTTTCCGTGAGGCTCGTCTTGTGCTTGAGGCCCACAGGATGTGGGTCATGCAGACGTTGCCACAGGACGTGGCGTTCTTAGTCTGCGTTCATTCGTGAGCATGCGCTTGCGCTTTTCTTATTAATCAACAGGATGTGTGGCTATGTCAGAAATTATCATCAGCTTTATTGATTTCTTAAAACAGTTTTCTTACTTTGGTATTTTGCTTTCATTATGCTTTGAATTTATCCCGGCAGAAGTGGTTCTTCCTTTGGCAGGCTTCTGGGTCTTCCAGGGAGATTTTAATTATTATTTAGTCGTATTAGCAGGTACAGTGGGAGGAACGATTGGACCGCTGACATTATATGCATTGGGCCGATATGGCGGCCGCCCAATGGTTTTAAAGTATGGGAAATATTTCTTAGTTTCGCAAAAACAAATTGATGCTTCGGACAAGTTTTTTGAAAAGTATGGCGCAGGAGTAGCTTTCTTCGCCCGTTTTATGCCAGTTGTCCGTACAGCGATCTCCATTCCATGCGGGATGGCCAAAATGAATGTGTGGAAGTTCTCTATCTATACATTCCTGGCAATGCTGCCGATTACCGCATTCTATGTTTATTTGGGATATAAACTGGGCCCTCATTATAAAGAAGCAGAGGAAATCTTTAATAGCTATGCCCTGCCTCTCGCCCTGATTATTATTGCAGGAATCATTATTGTGTTCACATACAAATATGTAAGCAAGCGCAAGAAGAGTCAAAGCATTTAAATATACAAACAGACGGCACTGAATCGACAGTGCCGTTTTTTCTGTTTATGTTTTATACAAAAAACTTTGAAGCCCAGGCAATATAATACGCACCAGGTATAAACATGATTTGTGCAAGGACTGTTCCAATCAATCTGGAGGTAACCATCATAATGGAAATGCCTTTTAAATTCGTATACTTGGCCTTCCCATGCACCACATTATCTGACATGACAGATATTTTCGGGTCCACAAAAATGGTAAGAAGGATCGTTGCCACACCGTTTATGAGTCCAGATGCCATTATAGCAGTTCTTTCACTTTCCTGAGAAAGCAAGGAAGCATATAGAGCTGCCAATACTCCAATTGTATAAATGGCTGTTACAAACATATTGAATAAAAATAGCCGTTTCGGTATTTCACTTAGTTTAAGCCCATTTAAATAGGAAATTTTCGGAATCTTAAAATGTTTGATTGCTTTCTTTGCTGATTCCCAATTAAACCCGATTTTCAGCAGTGAAGGTACTGACCCTCCCTCATCGGCAAGACGGATTATTGCTCTAGAGAAAATGGCTATGAACGTCGGGAGCAATAGAATACCAATGATGGTACCTATTGTGGATGCCCCTATTAACACCCTGAATTGACTTTCAACATAACCGAGAAAGTCTTGTTCGGGCGCAGTATCAATAATACTGCCAAGCAAAGGCTGCTGACCCATATTTGCCATTCGTGAAACAATGACAATGGTACTGAACAAAGAAAGCCCTGATGCTATCAGTTTGACCCTGGCACCCGATAATCGGACTGCATAAGCCAGTGTTTCAATACTATGTATAAGGATAATAAATAAAGAAGTAAACACGATTTTCCCTGTAATTAGATCCAAAAAGAACACTTCTTTCGATTTTTCCTTATTATACCATTAGGCTAGTAATGTATGAAGCGCGACGAAGTAGATAAATACAGACGAAAAAATATTGCAAATATTACACTGCCTATTGTCCGGCTTCATGCTTGTCGAGCATCTCCTTAAGAAATTCATCAGATTTCCCTTTTGGAATACTGAGGCTTTCCCACTCACCGTTTTTAATTAGCTTCCCGATATAAACAATCTGTCCAACATGATAAGAATAATGCGCCATTTGCCTTTCAATTGCATCCACTACCATATGACTTTCGCCGCGAATAGTGATATTTTTAAGCAGATCCTGCTCTTTTAAACTATCTAAAGCGGAAAACAGCACCTTCCACCCTTTTTCCCAAATTAATATTAGTTCATCCTTTGAAGCCGTAGCTGTCGAGAACTCCTCATCCCTGTTTCGATAAGGCTTTTCTCCATCTGATGTCAAAAAATCGGTCCACCGTGAAACCATATTGCCGCTCATATGCCTGATAATCACCGCTGTACTATTGGACTCTTCATTGCAAGCCCAATTCAATTCCTCCTTGGAAAGCCGCTGAATGGTTATATCCGCTAACTCCTTCACAGCCTGGAACCTTTTCTTTACGATTATTAGATAATTTGCACCTAAGCTCATAGTATGGCCTCCTATTTATCTTCAGTAAGTTTGGGACTAATTAGAACCAAACCTGCGAAACCGTTTTATGCAGACACAGGATTAACTACCAGTTTCCCTGGACCGTCGTCATTTCCGTCGATATTCATCTCGATTAACTACCATTTTCCCTTGACCCTCTTCTTTTTCGTCGTTAATCTTCTTGATTAACGACCATTTTCCTTCGTCCCTTATCTTTTTCGTCGTTATTCTTCTTGATTAACGACCATTTTCCTTCGTCCCTCTTCTTTTTCGTCGTTATTCTTCTTGATTAATGACCATTTTCCTTTCGTCATTTTCGTCGCTAATCTTCACAAGCATCTGGAGCATCACCATATATTTGTTATTTACCTGCTCATAGCTTGGAATAGTCTTACACAAAAATACCATTGAACTTCATCCCGCTTATGTAACTATCGATAATTTCACCATGTTTCAAGCTGCTGTTTTTTATTTTACTGCCTTCTACGTTACATCTTTCAAATGGAATAGGAGTCTTATCCTCCCTAAGATTCGTGTCAGCAATCTTACTTCGCTTAATGTAACTTTTTCAATTAAGAGTTCTCCTTTATCATGACAGAAAGCAAGAGGGATGCCCATCTTATCCCTTTCTCTGAATAAGCCCAAACCCAAGCCCGACCGGATCCACCAGATAGGCAAGATAAAAATCAGCAAATTCCATTTTATCCCTTACCACCATTGCCCCATTTTCTTTTGCCAATGAAATGGATTCGTCAATCGATTCCACTTCTATCTGAATACGGGTTCCATGCGGGTAATCGTGTGGCCCTTTACTAATGCCCCCATTTATTGCATGATTTTTGTCATTACCTGTCTTGACTGGCCAGTATCCCCAATTCGGTTCTTCAATCTCCCATCCGAAAACATTGGAATAAAACTCAGCTGCTTTTTCCGGATCCTGGCTGTTTAATTCAAATCCAATTACTTTTGCCATAATTTCGCCTGCTTTCTTTTATTATTTTATGGCTCAATTAACCATTTCGAGTACCTTATCCACCCAATCTTCATTTTCTTCCAGTCCAACCTTGTGACATAGACATGCATGTACTCTTTTGAATTCCGGGAAAATGCTTGTCATCACCTTCATAATTTCAGAGTGTTCCGCACTGCTGAACCATTCCTCCAACAGTTTTAGCTGCCAGGTCTCCAGTTTGCTCCTTGGTCCCTGCAATTTGGCCCAGTCTCCAAAGGTATTTGGCTGCAGTCCAGCCTCCATATGCCATGCGGTTATCATAGATAACCGGAGATTGTCCAAGCAGTGCAGAGCGTAATATATCTCCCCCCGGCTCACTCTTCTGTATATCTCATGTATATATGCAAAAAATTTATTTCTCCAGCTCTCTACTTCTTCAAGAGTAGGCTGGTAAGTTAAAACTTTTGACTTTTCCGATAATGTAAGCATTAGTCTATCCGTATCATGAACAATCTTTATATTTTGAAGCCATACAGATGGCTGGAGCTGTTGGGAACGATAATAAAATGCATCAACTTTAATAAAATTAGTATAGTGTGCAACAATATATGATGAACGGGGATTATCTTCAAAGAATAAAACATTTCCCCATTTTTTCGCCCTTACCTTTTTATTAAGCCTATATTCCTCAAATACCTTATCATGCACGACAATCCGCAGATCAATGTCTGAAAATAAATCCGCACTGTTCTCTCCTATTGAACCGCCATAAAAAACAGACAATACATTTTGATCATGGATCAAATCTTTTTCAATGGAATGCATTATTCTTTCTCTATGTCGTGGAAGTTCAGAATCTCTTCCTTTGTATTTAGCATATAATCCCATTCATTCCTGGCCAACTCCCTTATACATTATTCCGTCTATACTTTACCAATTCTGTGATTCTACCAACTCCTGTTCAGTATGCTCACCGTAAATTCCTGCTTTCTGCTTTAATATTTTTCAGCCTTTTAAAATCCTTGCTCAAGCATGCTTGTTTAAAACGCTTTGTCTGCTTGAGGCTGTTAATGTCAGAGCGATTATCATAAGATAGCTGAATATGAAAATAGTTAATATACTCCAGAATGGCAAAGATATAGATAAAGGCGGCAATGGTTATTCCCTGAGGGATTGATGGTTGCCACATATAAAAATCTGCAATGAAAGCAGCCGGAATTATTAATATCGTAGCAATGTTCCATTTTTTAATGGCCCATAAATGCTCAACCAACCTGATCGGGGCAGCTGATGTATTTTCCTTTTTTAGGCGCTTCCATTTTACAAACCAATAAATGGAGCCTTGAAGGAGTAAGTACTCCAGCAGCAGAAATGATGACCAGAAAGAAAATAGTGAATATAAATGGAGATCAGGATATGTATAATTCACCAGATAACTGATAAAAACAAACATTATGAGGCTCGTCGTTTCTCCGGTATAAAGATATGAAAGTCTCTTCAATACTCTATTCCTCACCTAAATTCCTCACTTCCGGGTAAAGATACCACTTAAAAGTAATACGAATTTTCTTCAAAAATAGTTTCAAAAAAAATTCCAGCCGAGGCGGCTGGAGAATTTTTTATATTGCTTTTTTAGGATTAGGCCCGTATTTATTTGATCCAGGTTCGCTGTCCATTAGAGTAAAGATGAGGATAATAATCCCTCCGATTAAAGGAATCAAAGATATTAAAATCCACCAGCCGCTTTTCCCTGTGTCATGGAGTCTTCTGACAGTTACAGAAAGACTCGGAATTATCATAATCACAGAGAACAGGGTTGTAAGAATTCCAATGTCCTCTGTAATCTCCAATCCCAGCGCCATCTCAATAACCGTTAAAATGATTGAAATGACAAATGTAAACAGAATAAACATCCAATAATCTTTTCGTCTGGATCTCCCGCTGAAATTAAATGATTCTTTAAGCACCTTAATAAATGCATTCATGCTGTTTCACCTCCGCTGTACACATCCATCTATTATATCAATAATAAAAACCATTTTTCAGCAGGGAAAAATATGGTTTTATAACGAAAATTGAGATGTCTCCCAAAATGCAAGAAAAGACTCCTGCCTCTGATAATCGAAGCAGTGGTCTTTTGTTCATTTTTTTCTCATATTACCAGATAAGGACTGGCACAGAATAATTTTTTTCGGCGTATTTCTATAGTGGTGATGAACTTGAAAATACTAAAAACAATCCGAAATGTGATAAAGCACGAGGCCAAGAGTTTCTTCGGCAACAGAATGGCCAGGCATAAAGATAGGCTCCCAAACAGATAAATGAGCTTCCTGCACAAACAGGAAGCTTTAATTTGACCTAATAAAATGCAAATGCCAGCGCACAAATAAAAAAGCTGCAAAATAATAGGGGGCAGAATACCACCATTTCCAGGAAAAGTAGTTTAAAAAGTTCAGCTTGACGGTAACCATTTCGAAAAGAAGTGAAAAAATGACCCAGACTGCTGTATAAAAGAAAAAAGAACGCTTGCTTTCTGGCATGAAATTTAAAAAGATAATCCCAAATGATGCTCCAAGAGTCAGTTCAATGATGTGGACTCCCAGCTGCACTCCCCCGCCATTTAGCTCATAAAGCCGAAAATAAAAACTTAGTATTACATCCGTACTTAAGTTAATTAAGGCAATAACAACCCAGCTGACATAAATTTCTTTTCTCGTTAAACGCCTTGGCATGTACCTGATTACCAGCAGATTTATAGCCAATGAAAGATAAGGAAACCAATACATACAATAAACCGCCTTTAATTGTTTCAATACTTTTTATGTAAGAAACTTTTCTGCTCTAATAAAAGCATAAATTTATAAAATAAAACGAGAGACAGCAGAAGAAATGGATCAACCATAATCGAATACCATATCTTCCATGTGCCATAGTTAAAGAAACCCCATGGTTCGGGAAGCAGAGCCGCCATTTCATATAGGATAATTCCCGCAACAAAGAAAAGCAGATAAACCATTTTTTTAAGAACGCCTTTTGAAAAAGGGAATCCATTCAAAAAAATGATGTTCACCGGCGGAATTAAAAATAACCTCGGCAGCAAACCTACCCATTCAACACCTGGAGAAAAGTACCAATAATGATGATGTTTAAATTCAACAATTAAATCAAATAACATCTGAAAAGCAATCGTAAAAGTCCAGATTTGCAAAACTTGGCTGGGAGTCATTTTATTATTTATTTTGAAGGCAGCCATATTAAAGGCGATTATTGAAGCTATAAGTAAGATCATATCTATTCCTTATATCTCTTTCTCGAAAGTTTTTATTATTATTTCCTAATTCGGCCGTCTGCTATGCAAAAGCATATAAGACAAATAACCGTGAAGAAAACAAGAGTTTGAAAAAGTCATAATGCCATCCGAACCAATATCGATAAGAAGTACGGGTCCATTGGAACTGAGTGCAGGATGGGTAAATATAAAAGAGAGCAAGCGGCCGATCTTATTGGCCAATTGCTCTCTTTTTCGTTATTATGCGCCCATTTGCACCATCATTTTCAGCTGCTTTCGAGCCCTGAAGATCCTGGTTTTTACAGTTGATGGATTTAAATTAAGCATAGCCGCTATTTCCCTTTCCTTTAATCCCCGGTCAATTTTCAGCAAAAGAATATCTCTATAGCTGCCTGTCAGCTGCTTTACGGCTCCGGTGATTTCTTCAGCAGCAAAGCCGGATTCAACTTCCTGCTCGACATTCTGTTTTGCAGCTACACCGAGGCATTCCAGCATGTCCTGCTCCATCGGCACAGCAGCCTTTCGCCTTTCTCTTCTAATAACATCCAGGGCGGTCCTTCGGGCAATGACAGACAGCCATGCGCCCGCTTTTTCTTCATCGATAATCGTTTCCGCTTTCTTCATGGCTTTAATAAACGTTTCCTGAACGATATCCTCCGCAAGATAATCGTCTCTTGTCATCGAGAAACATATATGATAAAGGCGTTTATAATGACACGTATACAGCTCGGTAATATCCATAATTCATCCTCTTCCCTTACTCCTCTATATTCAGTGAAATGCTCACCTTGAACAAGTCACCATCTGTATCTATTTCAAGATTTCCATCATGAAGATCTATAATCGATTTGGCGATGGCGAGGCCAAGACCTGAACCATCTGTATGCCTTGATTTATCTCCTCGTTTAAAACGCTCGAACAGTTCTTCACTTTGATCGTCTAATTCATATTTAGAAACATTTTTAAACGTTATAACTGCCTGGCCTTTCACTTTCGTTATCGCTATATAAACCCGTGAGTTTTCCAATGAGTATTTCAGTATATTGCCAATTAAATTATCAAAGACTCGCCAGAGCTTTTGACCATCTACAAATGCGATTGCCGGATGATCAGGCTTGGTTACTCTGAAATGAAGGTTAGATTCATTAATCGCGTTATTATGCTCCGCGAGAGCCTGCTGCAGCAGCTGGACGAGGTCCACTCTTTCTTTCCTAAGCTCGATATTGCCGCTTGCCATCTTTGAGACCTCGAATAAATCATCAATTAAAACTTTTAATCGTTTTGACTTTCTGTCAATGATTTCAAGGTAGGCTGAGCGATCTTCTTGTGAAACCTCACCTGACTTCAGAAGCTCTGTATACGTAATAATTGAAGTCAATGGTGTTCTTAAATCATGGCTGACATTTGTAATCAGCTCCGTTTTCAGCCTTTCGCTTTTTGCCTGCTCGCTAAGGGATGTTTTTACGCCCTGCTTCAATACATTCATATTTCCTGCGAGTGAAGCGAGAACACCTTTTCCTTTAACCGGCAGATCCTGTCCCATGTGACCCGTTGCCAATTCATTTGCGGTGTCGACAATTCGGTTGAAATAGCCTACGCGCCTGATTAGTGCCATAAATAGCGGAATACCAGCAAGCGCTAAGACCATTACATAAAACAGGGCAAATAGCGGATGGAAGAACATGACAATGGAACCCATTCCCATTCCAAAGATAATGATTAAAACAACAAACAGCTGAGTTCCTGTACTCCGGTTTAAAAAGGCTTCCTGCAGGCTGGATTTCAAACCACAAGCCGCTCTATAAACCAGACTCTTTCTCAAAATTGCCTTTGCTTTTTCCCAGTCTTTAAATTCATCAGCAATATATTTCAGCTGCACAATTGTCAGACCGCAAAGAACCGATGCTCCCAGAAGCACAATAATCAATTCAATAATACGCGGCAGGATATTGTAGGAGTCTATTAGAAAATCATTTATCAGAAAGAGCGCCAAAATGCTGCCCATTACAGCAAATCCCAGAAAGATTATTCTTAAGTCTATAGGCAGCTTATTATATAAAGGCTCCCACCTTTTAATTTCAGCTGATAGGGCCTTTGACTTTCTGCCAGCAATCAATGCAGCGATAACGGCCAAAACAGCTGAGCCGCCATAAACGAATAATACAATCTGCTTTTGTTTGAATTGATTATTTTGGTCAATGAACATATTTGAATCAGGAAGATTTTTATCCAGGCCTATTTGACCCTTAAAGTAGCCTGATTGCGATTCTGTCAGCGACTGTTCATACTCCTCATATCCCCCCATGATAAAATGAAGGAAATAATTTTTGTCCATGGTGTAGTCGGTATGATATACCATCTCTTTTTTCATTACTTCATCCGGAGACTCATTTTTGGACAAAGTTAAATTGGTGTACACTTCACCAGTAGCAGTGTCCTCAAAATAATAGGTAAATGAATCCTCATAAAAATCGTACTGATCCCGCAATTGTTCTTTTTCCTTGAAAAACTCTTCTATTTTTTCTTCTTTTTCTTTCATTACCTTAGGCCGTACGTGTTCATCACTCTCAAAGTTCTTCGTAATATCTTCGATTCTTTTGTTCATCTGATCGGTCAAAGCCTTGGCAAATTCATTATTTTCAGTGTCCTTTGCCTCTTGGATTCTATATTCATATTGGTTTCTAATATTATCTATTTGTTCAGGCAGAGTACCATAACGATAGCGATGTTCATTAATGTCCTCTTCCGTCACCTCAATCGCTTTCTTGGCTTCTTCCAGTGTGATGTTATTCAGTTCAAACATTTCCAGGTATCCGGCATACTGATCCAAGTCGCTTCTGAACTGATTTGTATGATAATAGTCAGGGTTCGCATATTCCCTTCCGTTTATCAGAACAGATAAAACGCCGCTCGCTCCGAAAGCAAATAAAACCGTTATCATCGCAATGATGAATTTATTTTTCCATCTTGTATCCAATTCCCCATACCACCTTTAAAAATCTTGGATTCTTCGGATCGATTTCAATTTTTTCCCGGATTTTCCGAATATGGACTGCAACCGTATTTTCTGCGTTATAGTACGGCTCGTTCCATACCCGTTCATAAATTTCATTAATGGAAAATACGCGCCCGGCATTTGTCATTAAAAGTTCCACAATTTTATATTCGATCGGAGTCATTTTCACTGGCTCGCCATTAACACTCACTTCTTTTGCTTCCTTATCCAGCATTAGACCGTTCAGATCGATCACCTTTTTAACTCCTTCAAACGTTCCGAATGTCACATATCTTCTCAGCTGCGATTTCACACGGGCAACCAATTCCATGGGATTGAAAGGCTTGGTCACATAATCATCAGCTCCAACCTGCAGCCCCAGGATTTTATCTGTATCCTCTGTTTTGGCGCTCAGAATAATAATCGGGATGTTTTTCTTTTCGCGAATTTTATATGTAGCAGAAATGCCGTCGAGCTTTGGCATCATGACATCCAAAATGATCAGATGCACCTGGTTCTCATTCAATATCTCCAGAGCTTCGATTCCGTCTTTCGCCTTCAAGACGGTAATGCCTTCATTTTTAAGATAAATTTCAATGGCATCTCTTATCTCTTTTTCATCATCTACGACAAGTACATAATAGTTATCCATAATTCCCCTGCTTTCAAGGTGCTCTTTTCATATTTTTATACTAAACGCAAAATCTTAACATTAATGTAATAGAAATCTTAAGAATTTCTTAAGATTGAATCTGCATTTCTTAAGTTTGACATCCCTTCTATTTTATAATGGATGGAAATGGAAATACAGACTTGAAATTGTAAGCCATAAAAAAGCACCATCCGCCAGCTGACCTGGCTGGTGAATGGTGCAAAAGATTAATTACAGCTGTTAATACGAACGGACGGGCGAAACAAGCTGAATATACGACCCGTCTCTGAAAGGCTTGACTATAACAGGCTTCATTGAACCGCTGAAGCATAAAAGAACATACTCTTCCTGTATAGCTTTTAGGGCATCCATCAAAAAGTTTCCATCAAGCGATATGGATAGTTCCCGCTCGCCAATGATTTCTAATAGAGGCTGTGTTTCTTCAATTTTTCCAATGGCAGAGGAAACAGAAGAAATTTTCAATGTTTCTTCCTTTATCTCCAAGAGGACATTGTTATTCTTCCACTCGAGGGCAAACAGGCAGGCGCGGTCAATTCCCTTTAATAGTTTCTTTGCATCCAGTTTTATAACTGTTTTCGCTTCATTAGGGATCAGTCCTGTTACATCAGGATACTTGCCTTCAATAAGCCGTGAGCAGAGCATGATTGAATTTGTTTTGAAAACTAAATAGCTCTCAGATGAGAAGATTTGTATTTCACTTTCGTCCTGATGAGCCAATAGCTTTAAAAGTTCCTTAAGGCTGGAGCCGGGAACAATGAAAGACCCTTGGGAAGCAGAAACGATTCCTGTCTCCAGAAATGCTAATCGATGTGAGTCAGTTGCCGCACACGAAAAGTGATTTTCTTTAACAATCATATGCACGCCTGTGAGCACCGGCCTTGTATCATTCTTGGAAACTGCAAACACGGTCTGCTTTATCATTCCCGATAATTTAGCAGCGGAAATTTCGATCCCGTGCGAATTTTCAATTTCAGGAAGTTTTGGATACTGTTCAGCTGGAAAACCATTAATATATGTGATAATTTCATCTGATATGATTGTCACCTTATGCTTTTCATTGACTTTGATATGTATATCACCAGGCAGCTTTTTAATTAGCTCTGTCAGGATTCTGGATGTTACTACAACACTCCCGGTCTTTACTATTTCCAGCCCTTCTGCAGCAGCAGGAATGACTTTTTCAATCACAATATCAGAGTTGCTTCCGGTGAGTCTTAAAAGGTTCTCACTTGCAGTCAGCTTAATCCCGGTTAAAATAGGAAAAGGTGTCTTGGCAGAAATTGCACTGCTTACTTCTCCAACAGCTTTATTAAAATAATCATTCTTAATTTTAAACTCCATTCATACCCCACCTAATTTTTTCGATAGGGTATTCTTTCGACAAAATTCCTGAAAATTCCTTTTCCCTTATCAGCTTAACTTTGTTTGAAACAGTTCTAATGGATAAAGTTTATCAGCTTTTACAGCATCATGGATTTGCCTTATGACTTTGGCATCGCGAAGCTCCTCGTCTTTCAAGCTATTAAGGTTTGACAGGTTCACCCACGTGCTATCGGCAATTTCCTCTTCCTGAAGATGTAAAAAGCCCCCTCTAATTTGAGCGATAAAATGAAATAAGATGACCTGATGGTTCGTACTGCTGATAAAGTTATAGATTCCAGTGGTATGGGTCAGGTTTACATCCAGGCCCGTTTCTTCTTTAACTTCTCTGCAGGCAGCCGCAAGGATATCTTCCCCTTTTTCAACATGGCCAGACGGGAAATTCCATTTATTCTTTACTGTGGCTTTATTCTCTTTTATCATCAGCATTTTGCCTTCTTGTATAATTGATGTGCTGACAACCAGCACGATTTCGTTCTGTGTCATTAGGCATCTCTCCTTCATTTTAATTCACCCAATGCTGTGGTCTCTTCAATAACTTTGGCAGCTTCGTATTCATATCCCCTTTTGCTGAATTAACCTGAGCCTGTGTTAGAAAAATACTTCCCATTAGATTGGCTCCGCTTAAATTTGCGTCCCTAAAGTCTGCACCAATAAGATCCGTATATCTTAAGTCAGCTTTGCGAAGGTCAGCTGCAATAAATAAGGATCCTCTTAAATTCGCTCCGCAAAACACCTCACCGCTTAATTTGGCTCCGATAAAATCTCTTCTGCCGCTATATTTTTTCGCGGATTTTTGATTCAAACCAGAGTTCTTCCTGGCAAACTCACTGGCTTTTAGAAGCAGCTTATTGACTTCTTCCCTATGTGCCTGGACATCAACAGCCATAATTAAACCCGGTTCCATATTAGTTAAATCCTCTGTTTTGTCCAAAATTTCTCTGACTTCACCATGAATAGGCTTAGCGGCTTCCAAATGTAGAACTTCTGTTAAGTAGAAAAGCATTTCATGAAGCTGATGCATAATTGGAAACACATCAAACATCTCTTTCTCAAGTCCGGGATAGATGCGCCAGTCTCTATTCTTAAAAGTGTGTTGTGATACTTTTTGGCCTGCTCCAAAGCATTCAAATGAGGTGCATCCTCTGAAGCCTTTTTCCCTGAGGTCTGCATGTATTTGACAGCGAAAATCAGCCTGCAGATTGGGGCAGGGCTTACCTGCTTCCTTATCAAAAGCAAAGTCAGCAGATTTTGCATATGGCAGGGCCACACAGCAAAGCCCGAAACAATTTTCACAATCGGGTATTAAAGCACTCATTTGTTTAGGCAAAACGCGCACATCCTATCGTTCAAAGTACAGGAAAGATTTCAGCAATATTTTATCATTTGCTGCTGTTCTTGACTTTCCTGCCATTAATGTTTATTCTTTCTGCAAATGGAAATTATTCTTAATATCTCATTATTAAGGAGTGACTTCATGTCAAGGAATAAATATAAAGAAAAGGCAATGAGTGCCGTAAGCAAGCTAAAATCCAATCTTAAAGGGAAGCTTTATGAAATGGCAGACATTCCTTCCGTTACTGTTAAGCAGCTCTCAGATTTCATCCTTCAGCATCCCGACACACAAATAACAAAGAAAGAACTCCTTGGAAATACTTACACTTTTTATCATCTAAATGCGAATGATGACTTTCTGTATATGGAAACAATTAATGAACGGATTCTTCAATTGGATGGATCCTCACACGGAAAAAAATTTGTCTCTTATCGATCCTATCGGGATAGCCATAACTTGAACACACCAATGAGGATGACATAGCGGCCTCACTCAAGTGAGCTTCATATCAAGGGAAGCTCACCTGTTTTTGATTGCTGCTGACTGGCTGATAAGATATTTTGACAGCTTAATAGTCTCTTCAATTCGATCACGCTTTCTTGCATAATGTCTCTTTTCCTCACCTCTGCGAATATTGATGGCATCCACTATGATTGGGTGCCATTTTTCCGGCAAATGCTTTAATGAGTACTCCCCGGCCCCTTGCTTAGAGATAATATCCTTCTCTCTCAATGTGTAAAACTGGCGCAATAGGCCGAGCACCGTCCATTCAACTTCTTTATCAATCTCAGAGTCGTCTATTTGTGTAAGTTCATCAATCGATTTCTCGAATGTCCGGATTCGATTTGCCCAATATGTATTCATGTTCTCGTAAGTGTATGAAACCAAATCATTGTCATTTATCTCTATAGCCGGAATAGCCCCATAAATGGCAATTCCCTTCCTTTTTAAAAGCCACCAGGTGACCGGATTCAGGAAGTGTCCATAATTCATTGTCCTGTTATTATAAAAGAAACATTCACCAAGCGTTCCTAGGTCATTTTGAGTTAAATAAACCCCATCCATCTCAGGAAACTGATATTTGTCTGCTATTACCCTATGAATCTCCTCAGCCTTTTTCAATTCTGTTTCAGTTAAACCGCTTTGTGTAACCGCAATAAAATCAATATCGCTTGATCCTTCCACAAAAGCATCCAGTGCAAGCGATCCGTGCAAATATAAGCCTGCAAGCTGATTGGGCATATATTCATTTACTAAATGTATGTACTCATTTAATAAATCTTCAACCACTTTTGGAAGTTCTCTCATTTTCACTTCTCCCCTAATTTCTGATAGAAAAAGCCTTTCACATATCATTTTAAAACACAGCAATCATCTTTTCTATATCGGTTCGTCCCATATTATGGAACAAGGATCGATATATTAAGTTTACTAAAAAAGTGAATTTTTTCAAAATTAGTAACGTATTAAATAGAAGGTTAGGAATTTTGCAGGATAGAGACATCCAACTTGTCATGAAAGCGGGGAAAATGAATGACTGTGTTAAAGGTAAGGAATCTACAAAAATCCTTTGGCCAAATAAAGGCTGTCCAGGATATAAGTTTCTCGGTTAATGCCGGGGAAGTCTTCACGATTATCGGTCCAAACGGAGCTGGCAAAACGACTACACTGGAAATGATCGAGGGCCTTGTTTCACCCGATAATGGTGAAATACAGTTTGGCGGGCTCGATTGGAAAAAGCATGCAGTGTCAATAAAGAAGAAAATTGGCGTCCAGCCTCAGTCGAGTGCCATGTTTGATTTATTAACACCCGAAGAAAACCTGAACCTTTTTGCTTCCTTTTACGACGATGCCCGACCAACGGAAGAAATACTGGAAATAGTCAATCTTACTGAGCACCGCAAAAATCATGTAAAAAAACTTTCAGGCGGCCAGAGGCAAAGACTTGCCATTGGACTGGCGCTGATTAGTGACCCTGAAATCATATTTCTGGATGAACCGACTACCGGCCTTGATCCACAGGCCAGAAGAAACATTTGGGATATCATTCTTCATCTTAAAGAACTAGGCAAAACGACCATCCTTACCACTCATTACATGGAAGAAGCAGAGAAATTAAGTGATCGTGTATGCATCGTGGACCAGGGGAACGTGATTACACTTGACTCCCCTTCCGCACTCATAGAGAAACTTACAGATGAACGGGAAATAAGATTGAGTTTTCTAGATGGCGAAGGTGCCGCAGAGGATGCTGATATATTCTCGAAGGATCTGGAATCCGTATCCAGAACGGAACGGGAAGGGGCAACTCTGAAAATATGGGCAGCAAAGCCTGAAGAAACCCTTTTGGACTTATTTAGGTTTACAAAAGAAAAGTCATACGGGGTGGAACAGGTCTCCATAAGGGAAATGAGCCTGGAAGATGTGTTTATTGCGTTTACCGGCAAAGAATGGAGGGATTAAGATTAATAGATTCAATCAATTTAAGATGATGTTTTTGGCACAGCTGAAATTAACTCTTCGAGAAAAACAGGCATGGTTCTGGGGCATCTTTTTCCCGGTTATTTTAATGGTTATATTTATGGTCATCTTCAGCGGAAATTCGGATGAAGAGTTTAAAACTGAAGTGGCTGTGGTGGATTCAAACCCGAATCCTGCTTCAGAGATGATGCTTACACAAATCAGCGGACTTCCCGTTTTTGAAGTCAAATCAGGTAAGCCTGTCACAAGGGATAAAGCGGAGGAATGGGTAAAAGATCAGGAAGTGGCTGCCGCCATCATCCTGCCGGAGTCAGCAGAAGCTTCCTCTGTTTTCCTTGTAATAAATAAAGAAAATGAACAGGGTGCAGCAGCCCAGGCCATTTCCGGCATACTGGATAAGTTTGTCCAGCAGGCCAATTTAATGGCTGCAGGTGCTTCTCCGAAATATGATCTGCAATATGAATCGATTACATCAGGCACCAATGAACTGGATTATACAGATTTCCTTTTAACCGGGATGATTGCATTATCCATTGCCCAGGGCGGCATGTTTGGCATGGTGGATCTGGTGGAAATGCGCAGAAAAGGGTTAATCAAAAGGCTGCGAATGACACCGGCAAATATGGGCATCTTCGGTTTAAGCGATATGGTAATGAGGCTTTTGTTCAGTATTGTTCAGATTATCCTGCTTTCTTTAATAGGAGTCTTCGTATTTGGCGCCAATCTTTATATAAATCCTCTTACCTTGATTATCGTATTCCTGATAGGAGCTTTATCCTTTAATGCACTTGGCTACTTCTTCTCATCTTTCAGCAAAACAACAGAAGCTTATATGGGAGTAGCCAATATCTGCAGCTTTCTCATGATGTTTTTAAGCGGAGTGTTCTTCCCAATTGAAACGATGCCTGAATGGATCCAGCCAATATCAAGCATCCTGCCGCTGACCTATTTTGCTGAAGGCTTACGGGAAAGCATGGTGTATGAAACCGGCATTGCTACAGCAGCACTTTGGGCAGGAATAGGCGTGATGGTGATCTGGGGAGCAATCACCTTCCTTTTGGGATCGCTGCTTTATAAAAGAAAGGCGATTGCAGCAGATAGATAATGAAAAAGCGCCAGCTGCCAAAATCGGCAAGCTGGCTCAGTAATTTTTTGGAGGTATAAAAAATTCATTAATATTGATAAAGAATGAGATCATCTTGATTTCATCCCAGAAAAGCTTTCTTACAAATTTTCAAAAAACACTCTGATTACATCAGCTCCCCCAATAAAGGTACCCAATGAGCTTCCCAAATTGGATAGAACAACAATTAATAAAATCCGGCTTACTTTGTTTCTCCAGAATCCTTTAACACTGAATACATCTTCAGTTAAGGTTTCAAAATCCCTTACATTCGGACGCCGCATATAAGCCTGAGTCAGTCCGGCAAACCAGCCTGCTGCAAGAAGGGGATTCAATGATGTAATTGGCGCTGCAACAAAGGCAGTTAAAATTGTCAGCGGATGTCCCATTGCAATGGCAGCCCCCAGTGCTGACAAGGAACCATTCCAGATAATCCAGCTGATAGTCTGTGCAAGACCCGCAGAAGGGTTTGCGAAGAATGTATAGGCGATTATGGCTAAAATAAACACCGGAATACTCCAGCCAATGATCTTTGGAACATTGGATTTTGGAGGACGCTCAGTCAATTTGGCCATGTCCTGTTCTTTTTTGATTTCCTCTTTGATCCCCGGTACATGGGCTGCCCCAAGCACCGCTACTATTTTTTCTCCTGGTGCATCTTTAATTTTTTGTGCCAGGTATTGATCACGCTCGTCAATGAGCGGTTTCTTTAATCGCGGAAAACTATCTGTAAATTCATTTAGAATCGCATTTATCGTATCCTGATTTTTCATTTTCTCAAGTTCTTCTTCAGTTATGGTATCTTTGCTGAAAATACTTGCTATTACTTGACTTAGAAGCAGGGATTTTCCTTTTAATCCGAGGTTGCCCCAAATCCTGGCAAAGGTAATCTGGATATTCCGGTCCGCCAGAACAAGCTTTGCCCCGGCAGCCTTGGCTGATTCAATTCCCTGGATCATTTCCTGGCCGGCTTTAATGCCGAATTGGTCAGCCATGCGGTTTTGAAAGGATGAAATCGCCAGATTCATTAAAAGCAGTGATGCCTTCTTCTCCTTAATGACCTGAATGATATCCATTTCCTTCCACTTGCTGCCTTCTGTAATCGACTGATATCTCTGTTCATCCAATTCCACGCAAACAGAGTCAGGCTGTTCAGCCTCAATGACTTCCTTCACCTGTTCTGCACTGTGCTTTGAAACATGTGCTGTTCCTACCAGTATGTATTCCTTGCCGTTTAAATGAATCCTCGTTATGTTTTCCTCTGACATAAATACCTTCCTTAGATACAAATTCTAATATGTATGCTTATAGCTCAATGTATTGATTATACCATGAACTGTTTTAAGTATGCCCAGGATAATTAACTGCAGAGGGAATTTAGTCCTGAAATAAAAAATAATCTATTAACCTCTAAACAGAACAAATGTTTTGATATAATATAAGAATGCATGAAAAAAATGCAAATATCTCATAAAGGTGGAAATTATTTTGAATGGCACCGCCCATGCAGCAATAGGAGCAGCAGCAGGATACGTGGTTGCGAACACTGTTCATGCCAGCCCATCCACAACTCTATTATTAGTAGGACTGGGGAGCGTTTCTGGATTAATCCCGGACCTCGACATTGATGGAAAACTTCGTGACCGGCTAACACTATCACATGAAGTCGTTCGGACTGTTGCCCAAATCATAGGAATTTTAATGATCATATATAGCTTCTATGAAGGCTCGCCGAAAGAGAAATGGCTGGGAATCGCTATAGGAATCAGCATGACCGCCATTTCTGCGAAAATAAGGCAAAAGCATATGCTGACCATTACGGGAATTGGCGTCCTGGCGGGAGGCATCTCTTTGCAGGAACTTTGGCTGATATTATTTGGGATTTATATATTGATAGCTTCCTTCGTTTCCCACCGCAGTTATACACATTCTATCCTGGGTGTTATTTTTTTCGGATTCATCTCTGCAAAATTTGAAGCATCGCTTGGCATAGAGGGTGTATTTTATACATGCCTCGCCGGTTATATAAGCCATTTGTTAGCCGATATTAAATTGCTTCCATTTAATAAAAGGGGAATAAAGCTTTTTCTCCCGGTTTCGTCGAAAGAGATCTAAGAAAGGCAGCCGCTCAGAGTTTGAGCGGTTAGTTTTTAATTGGAATATATACTTCTACATCCTCATCCTCATTTTCAATAGGATAATAAACTTCCAAAATATAATGATCAAAGGACTCACTCTGATAACCCTGCTCATTAATCCAGTTAGTTAGCCGCGCATACAAATCGCCCATCTTAGCTGCCTTCCCTCTAATGGATGCATACTTATGCTGCACCTCCAAATACTCCATCCCATCTGGTAATGTATCAGCTTTTTCACGAACTAAGTAACCGGTAAAAAATATTCCTTCTAAGTGGGCTTCCCCTCTCTTAGGTTCATAAATGGACACTTCAATTCCGCTGCTATGCTGTACAAGGTGTCCCTGCTTCAAGAAGTTCTGAGCTGCTTCAGGCACCAGATGGGCATATTCCTTAAAAAGACCCTTGCTCCTTATGACCGTTGCTTTAAACTCCTGCGAAACAACTTTACACATTATGAATCCCTCCAAATTATTAATACTAAGGATTTCTCTAACTTTTGGAAAATTCCTCCTTTAGTCTGATAGATTAAAAAGGAATCTTTCTAATAGATTGTTGTTTTTGCCCATGAATTCAGCCCGTTGATTTCAGCACGGGGCACTTGCTTTCCGCGGGGCGTGCGGTGAGCCTCCTCGTCGCTTTGCGCCTGCGGGGTCTCACCTGTCCCGCTGCTCCCGCAGGACACTTAATAAACTTCCTCGAACCAACAACTCACGAAGGAAATGCGTCAGCATTTTCGAGGATCAAGTGCCCACAGCGAAGATCAACTCAGCAAATTAAACTAAGTAATTAAAAAGCACCAAAACATACGAACACAGCCATAAAAAAGACGCGTCTCAAGAGTCGCGTCTTTCGTTCTAAACTTTAAATGTCAAACCTCTGTCTGCCATTGCCTTGCGAAGTTTTGCCATGGCATTTGGTCCCATTCCGTGAAGTTCCAGCAATTCTGCTTCAGAGGCACCGGCTAGCTGTTCCAGTGAAAAATAGCCCGCTCCCTCAAGTGCACGCACTGCTGGCTTTGCCAGCTTTTCAGGGAAGCTGCTCCCCTTCAGATTATTTTCAGGCATGGTATTTCTCCTTTTAGATCATTAATATTTCGCGTATATCTTCTTCCGTCAGTCTTCCGGCTGCACTTTCATTCGAATCGATGATTTCTTCAATTAAGTTTTTCTTTTTATCCTGAAGTTCATTCATCTTCTCTTCGATGGTGCCTCTCGACAATAATTTTATTACCTGGACAGTATTTTTCTGTCCTATGCGATGAGCCCGATCGGCTGCCTGTTCCTCAACGGCGGGGTTCCACCACAAATCATATAAGATGACTGTATCTGCACCAGTCAAATTTAGACCCGTACCGCCTGCCTTCAATGAAATCAGGAAAAAGTCGCGCTCTCCCTCATTAAATCGGCGGCAGATTTCCACCCTTTCCGCGGAAGGTGTCTGTCCATCCAGGTAGAAAAACGGCAGATCCAGAAGGGCAAGTTCCCGGCCAATAAGATCAAGCATTTTAGTGAACTGCGAAAAAATAAGCACTCTTCTTCCAGACAATCTGGATTCTTCGATAATTCTTTTGAGCTGTTCAAATTTTGCTGAACTCCCTTTATATCCATCCACAAATAAAGCAGGGTGGCAGCAAATTTGACGGAGCCGTGTCAAACCAGCAAGGATTCTTATGCGGTTTTTTCTGAGTGTATCTTTATTTAAATGCTTTAAGGTATCTTCTCTCAGTTTTGCCAGGTAAGCTGCATAAAGCTTCTTCTGATCCGGCAGCAATTCAGCAGAATCAATAAGCTCCATCTTTTCAGGCAGCTCTGAAAGAACATCTTCTTTCAGCCTCCTGAGCATGAAGGGACGAACCCTTCTGGCAATCGTCTTCCTTGTTAAATTTCCGTAATCCTTTAAGCCGCCAAACAATTCAGGGAAGACGACATGAAAAATAGACCACAGTTCCTCCGCAGAATTTTCAACGGGTGTGCCTGTTAAAGCAAAGCGATACTTGGCGTTAATTTTCTTTACTGCTCTCGCTGTTTGGGTTACCGGATTTTTAAATGCCTGTGCTTCGTCGAAAAAAACCGTGTAAAAATCCTGCATTTCATACCATTTAATATCTTTAAGCACCAAGGGGTAGGAAGTAATCACCACATCAATGCCAGATAAATCCGTTTGAAGCTCAGCCCGTTCATTTTGAGTTCCATCGATGACAATTGCCTGGATGTCCGGTGTGAACTTCGTCAGTTCGCTTAACCAGTTATATGTTAAGGATGAAGGGCACACAATAAGTGCAGGACCGGTATAGTCCCGAATTTCCTTAAGGTCAGACTGAATAAAAGCAATGCTTTGCAGCGTCTTCCCCAGTCCCATATCATCAGCCAAAATGCCGCCAAATCCATAATGCGCCATTGTCTTTAACCATTTAAAGCCGTTTTTCTGGTATTCCCTCAAAATAGGATTCAGGATTTCCGGCACAGGAATCTGGAGGCATGATGGATTCTGAAGCTCTTCTAAAAACTCCCTGAAGGATTCCTCATGGCGGAACATCTCCTGATCACTAGCTGCC
Source organism: Cytobacillus sp. (assembly GCF_964223445.1). Lineage (NCBI taxonomy): Bacteria > Bacillati > Bacillota > Bacilli > Caryophanales > Bacillaceae > Cytobacillus > Cytobacillus sp. The sequence goes on along the minus strand of NZ_CAXQGS010000107.1, from coordinate 2,982 downwards.
TCCAGCATTCTAAGACCAGATACAATCGGCATGTTCAAACCGCTCTCCAGATCCTCAGCCTGTTGGGGCACAGCTTTCAGAAAACGCTGGATTTCCTCAAATTCTTTTGTTTCCAAAGAAAGGAGCGCGCCATTTTTCAGGCGATAGAATTTCCGTTTCTCCTCAAGTGCAAATAATACATCCCGTATCTCCTGATCAGCTATGCCGGTCAATTCAAATTTGAATTCCAGCCAATTCGTCCGCTCTTTTTTCATTTTTATCCGTATCTGCGGTTTGGCATTCTCCCTGAAAATACGATTTCTGACAGACGTAGTGGCATATATTTGCACCAGTTTTTGCAGTTTAGGTACAACATGATAAAGGAATTCATATTCCAGCTCTTCATTTTGCAGAAAATAGCCGCCATCCGTCTTTGCAAAGGAGCTTTCCTCCATAAGCTGAAGGATCTCATCCTCTAATTCCACATCTCTAATAATCCGCGTGCCGCCTTTCGGCTCTCTACTTTCAAGCGGATTGATCACGATATTTTCATAGTGAAATTCAATGCCTGCCAGAAGCCGGTTCCGCAGGCGATCTAAGTATAGCTTGGCAACCAAAGGTGTTTTCATAAATTTTTGTGACATGTCTTCAGAAATATGGACATCCCCCAGCTTTCTCAGTCCAGGGACCACTTTTTCCAGAAACAGTTCCATTTGTTCAGCAGCAACCGGAATCTGTCTTCTCCCGGCTGACTCCAGCATTTGTGTTAAATCATATAAACGCTGGCAATCTTCTTTATTGAGCGTGATTAATTTGCCGCCAGATAGAACAGCATAATACGAATCCAGGATCAGCATTCGATCCAGGCCAAAAACATTTAAATAACATTTCTCTTCTTTTTCGCTAAGCTCAAACCTTATAGGCAGCCGTTCCTTTGAAAAAGCCATCCTTTCATATGTTTTTCCCATTATCTCAAGCCTTACTTTCTCAGCGAGCGCCAAAACAGGCTTCAAACGTTCCCACGATGATGGAGGGATTAAGAGCATATGCTTGGTCGCAGTATAATCGAAATCATCCATTAAAGCCTTTATATAAATGGATTCATCGTGTATAAGCTGTATCAGCTGCTGAAGGACTGCATCAGCCTCAGGCGGGAAACAATGCAAAGCGGGGTCATAGGTAAAAGACAATGATAATGGGCTTGGCTTCCCCTCTTTTACAGAGTGAAGAAATTGCCGGATATCAAGGACAGCGAGTTGACCGATGGTACATTTTACTGCTAGCAAATAATGCCCCTTCCCCAAATGAACAGGCACACATGTGAATTCTGGATGGAGCACCTGCCTGTTTTCAAAATGAAGCTGGTGTCCGCTTGACCTTCTTGGCTGTTCACTGAAAAGTGTCATGAGACCATCAGTTAAGACGTGTTCGGGAGAAACCCTAAGGGTGACTGCTGAATCCTTTATCATAGGCGATCTGTGCTGCTGCATATCATAAATTGCCAGCAGCACAGCCGCTGCATGCTGGCATTCTTTATCAAACGAAGCCAGCTTTGGACAGCTGCACAATATCTTAAAACTGTTTCCGGATGTTTTCTCGACCGAAACGAAAAAATCTTCACCAGCAGATACTGTTGCTTCACAAATCTCCTCATCGTAATTATTTATTGTTACCCTCTTATTACGGAAAAAAGCGTCCCCTCTTTTGAAGGAGACAGTACCGCACATTTCTTTTATTAATTTGTGAGTCAATTTAATATCCACAAACGTTCTCCTTCCGGGAATATGTATTACTAAATTGTATCACAGTCATCTGCCATAAATCATTTCATCTAACACAAAAAAGGGAGAGCAAATCCCCCTTTTAGAACATCATTTATACACTGTTATTTAAGTTCCCCTTCCAGCCTTGTAATCAGCTTATAGAATTTGAGTATCAATATTAGCAGCAATGGATCGACTAATGCTGCATGCCATATTCTCCACCAGCCATAATTAAAATATCCCCAGGGCTCGGGCAATAAAGCGATGACTTCATACAGCAGAATGGCAACTACCCAAAAAATAATATAAGAAAATCGTTTAATAAGATCTCCTCTGAAAGGATACCAATTCAGAAACATCATATTTACTGGGGGAACCAGTACAATATGTGCCAGCAGTCCTCCCCAATTTGGCTCTTTGTCAAAGTACCAGTATCCCCAATATTTAAACTCAATCATGACATCAAATATCAGCTGAGCTGAAATTGTGAATGTCCATATATGTAAAATTTGATTCTTAGTCAGACGTTTTTTTGTTGTAAATGCAATGAAATTAAAAAGAATGGCAGCTATTATCAGTCCAATCATGAGCAGAATCCTTTTTATTTGTTAATGTCTCATAGCTGGCTATTATTATGCATGATTTGGTAACATTATTCATATACCAATTCTTATTAGAAGGAGATCTCGATGGAGTGCTCATACTTTCGAAGTATCTTCCGGCCATTGAAAAGCTGCCAAAAGGCGGGCCGCTGACAAAGGATCAATTAATCCAATAAAAAAACTGCTTTAACCTATTTTAGAGGTTAAGCAGTCCCTTCTTAAGGCTGTTTCTCAAGTGCCAATTTAATGCCAAAGCCCATTAAAACCACACCAGAAACTCCTTGAATTGCATTATTAACAGAAGGTTTTTTCAGCCAGGCCCTGAAGAAGTCGATCAGATATACATAGAAAAAGAACCAGATGATTGTAATAAGACTATATATTAAGCCCATCGCAAGAAATTGCGCAAAGTGATTCCCTTCCGTACTTAAAAATTGGGGAAAGAATGTTAAAAAGAACACAGCTACTTTTGGGTTGGACACACAAGTAAAAAATCCTTGCAGAAAATGCGATTTGTTCTTCTTATGCTTTCTATCCGTATCAGCTGGTTCTTGCTTATTCGATAGAGACTTTAACGAAACGATGCCCAAATAAATAAGATATAGCGCACCAGCATACTTAATAAAAGAAAAAATGTA
>NZ_CAXQGS010000106.1:0-17402 GCF_964223445.1 Cytobacillus sp. | reverse complement strand
GGCGGTGGACGAAAACACAAGCTGTTTAACCTTATGTGCTTCTAAAGCTTTTAGGAGGCTATGAGAACCAAGTACATTATTATCATAGTAATTTAGAGGATTTTTCATCGATTCCCCTACCAGGGATGATGCCGCAAAATGAAAGACTGCCTCTATTCGCTCACTGGAAAGGACACTATTCAGAAAATCCTGCGATCTGATATCCCCCTCATAGAAGGCTGCCTTCGGATGGACCGCCTGCCTGTGGCCCGCAGCCAAATGATCAATTACCACTGTTTCATACCCTTTTCGAATGAGTAGATCTACAATATGTGAACCAATATAACCTGCTCCTCCTGTAACCAAGATTGCCATTCCATCACTCCTGCATAGGTTTATATTCTCTTTTCTATATGCAGCTTTGAGGGTGAGTATGATAAAACTGCGGAGTCCCTCATTCCCCGAATGAGTATCAGAATCGGCTCTTCTGTTCGGATTTCTCCTTTTCCTGTCCGAAGTGGCTCCAAGTTCGGACTCCTCTGACCGGTTTTCCATTCCCCTTTCCCTTGTCATTTTCAATTAAAAAAGGGCCAGATTCATCTGGCCCCCACAATTCTAATTAAATTTAAATCGATGCCTTTATCTGCTTCGTATAGAAAAAGCGCACTATAAAGAAGTAAACAACCTGGATGGCCAGGAAAACACTCAGAACAGCAACTGATTCCTTAAACAGGTTAAAGTAGAACAGGTTCGATAACGCTGTCAGGGCTACAGCACCATGGATAAGAGCGACGAGGATCGGCGCGAAAAACAGAATCATAGTCTGTCTGTTTAAAACCTTTTTCAGCTCTTTCTCGGTTAACCCCATCTTGGAAATCGATTGGAATTTTTGTTTATCTTCATCCAGGTCCATGTAGAGCCTGAAGTACAGGAAGCTGCCGGCTGATACGAAAAAGACAATCCCGATAAACAGACCGACAAATAAAATGGGCCCGTAGCCTTTCATAATCTCATATATTTCGTAGTCTACTGATGTAATTTCATATCTTGGCAGTTCCTTGTACAGCTTTTCAGAGGCAGCCATTACCCTTTCCTCTCCATCTGTTGCCTGCCAGGCGTAATAGCTTTCCTGAAACTCTGGTTCAGGAAGCTTTTGATAGTCTTCATCTGACACGATAAAATAGGAATCTGTTGCCGGCAGTGCTTTCGAATGAATGACTTCCTCTGGCTTTAAAACAGTGCCGGACTTCAGTGTAATCGTTTCATTCAGGAGTTCCTTCGTTTGCCCGAAGTTGGTCCCTTCAAACTCAACTGTCATTACTTGCCCGTCTTTTAAGTCAACCGGATCTTCATCAATGAGCTCGGCAAAGCGGTTAAAATCGGATTGACCCGCAATCAGAATGGAATCCCCGCCAACTTCAAAGTAGCGTAAAACAGTATGCTCCGAATCCGCTTCAATCTTTTCTTCCTTTAATGTTTGATTGATAAACTCAACATTCTTCACTTCATTTTCTTCAGAAGTTTTATAGGAAAACGTTGTGGAATTGACATTTTTTATGTTTGAGGTCAGCACGGTTTGAAAACCGAATAAAGAACCAATTGCACTGAACGCAACTGTTGAAACCATCGCCACCATGAAGAAGGTTCGTGCATTATCCTTCATGCGAAAGGCCAGATCTGAAAACAACAGCATATTGGTCTTAAACCAAAAAACACGTTCATTTTTCTTTAATCTTCTAATAATATAAACACTTAATTGCGTAAATAACAGGTAGGTGCCAATGCAGACAACGATGATCACCGGCACCATTGCCGCTACAACGACTAACCCTTTTGCGATTAGTGCAGCAGCATACCCCGCACCTAATAATAGGACAGCCAGCATCGTTAAGAAAAGATTCGCTTTTGGCTCACCCTTTGACATTTTATTTCCCTTAATTAATTCAATCAGCTTTTTGCTGCGCAGAACATACGTCACAAATAAGGAGATAAAGAAAAATAAAATAATAAAAGAAATGAAGGTGATCAGGATGGCCTTCACTGGAAAATAAAAAGACAGTGCCCGCTCAATAATCAGCACATTTTCAGCCAGCAGCAAAATCGCCTTTGCAAATACAACGCCGAGGAGAATTCCGCTTAAGGTTGCCAGAAAGCCAATCAGCATATTTTCCAAAAACACCATGAGACGAATCTGTTTCATGGACATGCCCTGCATCATTAATAACCCAAACTCTTTTTTCCGGGACTGCAGAAAAGAACTCATAGAATATAAAACAAAAAAGAACGAAAACACATAGATAATGCCTGCTGCTGCATTCATTCCCTTCGTTACAGTTGAGTTCATGCCATCCCCGCTTAATGCTGGATGATTCGCAAAAATCGAGAAGGTAAAGAAGACCATGACTGTAAATAAACTGCTGAGGAAGTAGGCTGCATATAAGCGTTTGTTCCGTATGACGTTATTAAACGCGAACTGACGAAAGGTCATGTGCATCCCCTCCAAGCAAAGAAAGTGTATCAATGATCTTCTGGAAAAAAGCCTGGCGGTTATCACCGCGGTGAATCTCCGAATAGAATTTTCCGTCACGGATGAAGACGACCCTGTTGCAATAGCTCGCGGCCTGCGCATCATGTGTGACGAGCATCATGGTTGTCTTCTCAATTTTATTAATCGACTCAAGCATTTCCATTACATCTTTGGAAGACTTGGAATCCAAATTCCCTGTAGGTTCATCCGCCAGCAGCAGCTTCGGCGTATGAATCATCGCTCTAGCCACAGCCACTCTTTGCGCCTGTCCGCCTGATATTTCATACGTCCGCTTTTTCATAATGCCTGTAATTCCCAGTTTTTCAGCGATTTCGTATGCCTTGTCTTTCATTTCCTTCACTTTTTTCCCGTCCAATGTTAGCGGCAGGACTATATTTTCTTCAACCGTCAAGGTATGAAGAAGGTTGAAGTCCTGGAAGACAAATCCTAATTCACGGCGGCGGAATTGGGCCAATGCCTCTTTTTTTAAGACATGGGGATTTCTTTCATTGATCAGGATTTCCCCTGTTGTCGGTTCATCAATGGTGGCAATCATGTTCAGCAGTGTCGTTTTTCCGCTTCCCGAAGGACCCATGATTCCGACGAACTCACCTTCATCAATGGTTAAGTTAATATCTGTTAACGCACGATAGGCGATCTTTCCTTCATAAATCTTGCTTACTTGCTTCACTTTTAGCATCACAAGTTCTCCTTTCACATTCAGTTGACTTGTGATCAGTATATCTTCTATACCCATTTCAAAAAATCGATTTCTCTTTCACTTACCTTACAAGGCTGTAAGGTTCTGTGTTTTTCCAAAGATCATCCGGAAAAGAGACCCTTCCCCCATCTTGGATTCCAGCTCAATGCGATGGCCAAGATGATCGGCTGCCTCCTTCGTCAAGTACAGCCCCATACCTGTGGATTCTCTGAATTTCCGTCCATTTTCACCCGTATAAAAAGGTTCAAACACACGGCGCTTGTCTGATTCCGGAATCCCGACGCCAAAGTCCTTCACTTCTAAAACAGCTTCTCCGTTTTTTTCAAAAATGGAAATATCAATTCGATTGCTTTTCCCTCTGGAATACTTGACCGCATTATTGATCAGCTGAGAAAGCATAAAGAAAAGCCATTTCTCATCTGTCTCCACGATCATGTCCTGCTTCTCCTGCAGGAGATTTGGATACACCCCGTTCCGGATATAAAGCCGTTTGTTTTCTCCATTCACTTCATGAATGATTTGGGATAAGTGTACGGGTTTTATATGAAAATCCTGTTCGATCGTCCGGAGTCTCGCCATATAGAGGATGGTGTTCAAGCCCGTTCTCATCCGATCCGTCTCTTCACGAATACTGGAGGAATCAGGTTCATCCAGGTTTTGCGCAATCAGTTCAATGACAGAAAGCGGGGTTTTCATCTGGTGGACCCATTGATCCATAAACTTCAGATGCTCCTCCTGCCTGGATTCCAGCTCTTTAATTCTCGTCTGGTAATGTCTGTATTGTTCCTTCAGCAGATGATCCAGCGCCTGTGAAATCGGTGAGTTCTCTGTTGTTTGAAAAGAATCGTCAAGGGAAGCAAGTTCCTCCGTCAGCCTCTTATAAAACTTGCGGCGGCTAAAATAGTGGTATGTCAGGTATGCCGTGAGAAAGAATAAGCCGAGAAAGATGCCATAAAGGGCTGGCAATAGATGACGATAGCCATCCAGCCAGTAAATGGCCAGAATCATAAAAAATTGAACGACCTGTACAGCGATTAGTAACGCATGCTCTTTAAGGAATAATTTCATGTTTCTCCAGCCTTTCACCAGGTAACGATCAAACGGTAGCCTGCGCCTCTCACTGTTTCGACCGCTCCTGAAAGCCCGATTGCCTCAAATTTTTTTCTTACCCTCGCCATATTCACATTCAGCGTATTCTCATCCACATAGACCTGTTCATCCCACAGCTTTTCCAGCAGGTCTTCACGCCCGGCCACACGCGGGTGCCGCTCCAGTAAATTCTCAATAATATCAGCTTCTTTTTTGGACAGCGGAACGGTTTTATCACGGAAACACAATTCCAGCCTTTCCGGAAACAGCTTCAATCCCTCTGCCTCGAGAACTCGTTCCTGGGCCTGCGTGGCATATTCCCCGTAAGCCCGCCGAAGCTGGCTGCGGATTTTCGCCATCACAATTTCCGGATGGAACGGCTTGGTGATGAAATCATCGCCGCCATTCTCAAGCGCCATCACCTGGTCCATCTCCCCTACCCGTGCGGAAATGAAGATAACCGGACAAATCGACTCCTTGCGGATTTGCCTGCACCAGTAATAGCCATCAAAGCTCGGAAGATTAATATCCAGGAGCACAAGATCCGGTTTATGCTTATGAAATTCCCCCATCACATCATCGAACTGTTCCGCAGCCGCAGCATCATACCCATACTTCACTAAGTGTGACTGCAGGTGCTCCGCGATTTTCGGATCATCCTCAATAATATATACTTTCTGCATCCTCTCACTCCTTTGTCTAGAAAATTATGCCATAAGGAGAACAGGAAAAAAAGAGCTGCCTCAGCAGCCCTTTTTAGACACAAGCTTTCTTTTCTAATACACTAATCCATTTGTAATACCCAATAAGTATGGTTAATAGAATCGGATTAACAATGGCAGAATACCATATACTCCACCAGCCATAATGAAAAAAGCCGAATGGATGAGGCAGCATGGCAATAGCTTCATAGGTCAGCAGGAAGATTTCCCAAATAAGAAGGTAACGTACCTTTTTCATGAAAGCTCCATTAAAAGGGTACCAATTGATAAACATCAAATTTATGGGCGGAATTAAGATTGTGTAAGCAGGAAGTGCTACCCAGTCTATTCCTTGAGTAAAGTACCAGTATCCTTTGTATTTTAGATCGATAAAAATATCAAAGAATAGTTGGAATGCAATAGTAAAAACCCAAATATGAACAATTTTATTGGCTGATATCCCTTTAATGGTCTTATATAATATCAAATTAAACACAGCAACTGAGGCAATTTGTAAGATCATTTTCCACTCCGGAAAGTTTTTAGATATTATTTGCATTGAGCGGTAATTCAATCCTCTCAAAACACTCCTCTGTTTATTAATTTTTTGTCATTTAGAGACTAGTTTTGTCGAAATGATTCAATGTTTTTCCTTAATTTGCAATAATAGTTCCTGGACTTTTATTATTTAAAGGAGTAAATAAATGTGTCATTTTTGCAGTGAACTTAGAAGGAAGATTCAACTTTTTAGAAAAACACTTATTGAAACTGGAATAAAGAAAGGTTTAGAGCATCCTGATACTATAAAAAACAGTCAGATATTGGATGAACTTATCTTTAGGTTCCAGTCCAAATGTAAATAGGATTCATTACAGTAAATGAACTACTTTTAATAGAAACTCACTTCTCCGCCAAATAAGCAGATAAATTTCAAAAAGAGGGCAAGATAGATAAGAAATAAATCTATAAAAACCCGGAGAATCTGAATGGTTTATATCTTTACAATAACAACGCTTGCTATCAACTCTATATTGATTTTCATTATTCCATTAAAATTAACCCGGCAGGAGCTTTATACAACCTGGCTGGCTGTCACTCTAAATGCGCTCCTTGCAGATTTGATTTTTGGGCATGTTTTAGACCTATACGACTTAATGGATCCAGGTCCCCAGCTTTTTGATTTATTTATTGAAATCACCCTGCCGGCAACATTCGGAATCCTATATGTTAACTTCATGCCTAAACCAAAGAAGAAATTTTTGCTTTACCTTTTGTTTTGGGTCGGTTTTTCTGTATGTTACGAAGTCCTATCCAGTTACTTTGGCTACGTAGTATATAAGGGCTGGCAAGTATGGTGGTCAGCCATCTATTATATTGGAGCCTGCCTTTATATGCGCTGGCATTTTAGTTTTATAAGGAAAGAAAGGTATCAGCATTAAATAGAAAAGGACAAGCCGAGAAGCAGTGCCTCAAAAAATGCACATACAACTAAGTCGAAAAACAAGCAGTCCATGTCAATGCGTCTGCTTGTTTTTTTCCCTTCAATAAGATCGTCTGCATTCGATCCTGCCGACTCTGCCTTCAACATGACAAAAGTGTCACTTTACATTCTGTTACATCGATGGCTGGCGGGAAAAATGGCCGGTATAGTAGGTAGAGAAGGAGGTCGAAATCATGACCAAGATGATACAAACAAAAAACCTATCGAAATCTTATGGAAAAACACAGGTCTTAAAAAATATTGATTTGACTGTTGAACGGGGGGAATTGACTGCCATTATGGGTCCCTCCGGATCTGGAAAAACGACGTTAATGAATACTCTATCAACCATTGATGCCTTTAGCGGGGGGAATGTTTGGATAGAGGGAAATTCCCTTTTAGATATGAAAAAGAAAGACCTGCGGGAGTTCCGCCAAAAAAGAATGGGATTTATTTTTCAAGACTATAACTTACTGGATACCTTAACAGTGAAGGAGAATATCCTCCTCCCGCTTTCGCTGCAAAAAACACCTGTTGCCGAAATGGAAAAGCGAATAGCAAAATTGATTGATGCCTTAAATATTGAATCAATTTTACATCAATATCCTTCTGAAATTTCCGGCGGCCAGAAACAGCGTACAGCTGCCGCACGGGCAATTATTACTAATCCCGCAATTGTATTTGCTGATGAACCAACGGGTGCACTCGATTCCCGATCTGCTACCCAGCTGCTGGAACAAATTCAATTGCTCAATGAAACATTCAAGACAACCGTTCTGATGATTACTCATGATCCGTATGCAGCCAGCTACTGTCAGCGGGTAGTTTTTCTCCGTGATGGAAAAATCGTCAACGAAATGTTTAAAGGGGAGCAGACGGAAAAGGAATTCTTTGACCGCATCCTGACGATTCAAAGTGCTATAGGAAGTGGCCGGCGATGAACTTAGTGGATTTATCATGGAGGAACATGAAGCGGAACTTCCGTTTGTATTCCATTTATTTCATTTCCATGTTTGTCGGGGTTGTCATTTACTTTACCTTCTCTGGTCTAATGTTTAACAAAGATGTAGTCGAAGCCATTCAAAATAAAGAAAACTACAAAATGGTTATTTCCCTTGCTTCGGTGATCGTCTTCTTGTTTATTGTCTTCTTTATTTTGTACGCGAACTCCTTTTTCATGAAACAGCGAAAAAAAGAGTTCGGCATGTATTTACTTTACGGGATGAAAGAACGGCAAGTTGCCGCAATGGTCTTCTTTGAAACATTATTCTTGAGCGCCATTTCGGTTTCCAGCGGTATCTTAATCGGTGGATTGCTTTCGAAGTTTTTCGGTGCGGTATTAATGAACTTAATGCGCTACAATGAGAACATTTCTTTTGCTTTTCCATTGGAAGCGATTGTATCAACAGTTCTGTTATTCGCCTTATTAATCATTATCATTACAATTCAAAGTTATTTTAATGTCCGGCGTGTCCAGTTAGTGGAATTGTTTCATGCAAAGGAAAAAATGGATAAACCATTTACATTTTCTTTTGGCCTGGCGTTATTGTCCATTATATTGATTGCCGGGTCTTACTATATGATTACCATAGGAGATACGGACATCTGGGAAGACCATTTTAAAGAAACATTAACAGCTGTAACTGTGGCTCTGATTGTCGGGACGTATTTATTTTTCCGCCAGTTTTCCGGCTGGATGCTGCAAAAGCTGAGTCAAAGGAAAAATTATTTTATTGGCAGTAAAATGTTATGGATATCCTCTCTCCGTTTTTCCATTCGGGGAAATACAATCAATTTTACATTCAATTCACTGATTAGTGCGATTGTCATCTTTACAGTCGGATTTATCGCTGTAGATTACGCTGTAAAAGGTGAGGTTGTGAAAAAAGAATTTCCAAACCATATTGCTTTTTCAACCCAGGATGCTGAAACTCAAAAACAAATTGAACAAATCATGAATGACTCACATCCAATCATTGATCATGAAACCATTACGGGCATACAAACAGAAAAAATTCAAAATAGAAATGCATTTTTTAGCCATCCCGAATATTACACCGAGGAATTTTACCTTTTTCCGGAATCCCAATTAAATGCAATTGTTGATTTGCGAAAAATGGGTGAAAAAGCAGATCTAAAAGGTGAAGAAGCCATTGTATTAACAAGAGGAATTGATAAACCGGAAAAATTTAAAAGTTCTCAGCCTGAAATAACCGTTTTGGAAGACCATACATTTCGTGTAGTCGAAAAAATACGATACCCGCTGTTAAGTATCCCAACGAGCCCTGGCGGCAATACCAAGCCGCAGCCTTCAGTACTCATTATTTCAAACGAGGCTTTTGAGAACTTAAGAGAACATCACACCCTTTCTTCATTTGAAATTTATCAAATCGAAGATCCCAAAACATCAAATGATGTATCACGAGAAATATACGACCTCATTATGAAAACAGAAGATGCCTATTATTCTGCCTATATTGATATGTATTCTGTAGATACGGAGTCGTCTTCTTTAATCCTGTTCTCCGTTGCCTTTTTTGCCGTTATTGCATTGTTTGCTTTAGGGAGTGTCATTTACTTTAAACAGCTCCGCGAAGCTACAGAAGAACGGGAACACTACGCCATTCTGCGAAAAATCGGTGTGGACGACAAAGACATGAAAAAGATCATCCGAAAACAATTGCTGTTCGTATTTTTGCCGCCGCTCCTGCTGGGGCTGCTGCACAGCTGGTTCCTTTTATATTACACAGTCATCCTAATCATAAAAGATTTGCCTTCTTTAACGACGATTATTTTTTCAGTCATGGGATTATATGTGTTAACGTATCTAATCTTTTACGTTTCATCCGTATCTATTTACTACAAAATTGTCAGCGAAAAAAACACACGATGAGTTGCTTTACTCATCGTGTGTTTTTTGCATTATTAAAAACGGATCGCAATCAATCGGGAAGTGAACAATAAATTGGGTGTACTCTCTCACATTCGACGTACAGCTAATGTAATGCCCTAACTTATTGCTTAACTGCTGGGCTAAATATAAACCCATTCCGGTCGACTTCGAATACAATCGCCCCGTTTCTCCGGTAAAACCGCGATTAAATACTCTCGGAAGATCTTTCTGGCTGATGCCGATCCCATTATCCCGAATCAAAAGCTGTTTTTCCTGTGGAGTTTCTGATATGGAAATGGTAATCTCTCCGCCAGGTTCTGTATATTTCAAACTGTTTGTCAGAAGCTGATTAACGATGAACTGGAGCCATTTAGGATCACTTTGAACCTCCAGCTTATCTGCCTGTATGTGAATGCGGATGTTTTTTGAAATAAAAGTTTTTGAGTGGGACTTTACAATATCCTTAGAAATCTTGATAATATCACATTTCCGGATATCGTAATCCTGATTAAAGCTGTCTAGTTTAGCGTAATAGAGTGCTTGATCAACATAATTTTCAATTTTTGTGATTTCTTCTCTTAAACTGCCTGCGTCCATATCAGTTTGCTGCAGCAGGCGAAGAACTGCAATCGGTGTTTTGATTTCATGGAACCAGGAGACGATAAAGTCGTAATGATCCTTCTGCCTGTCCTGAATCCGATTCATTTCACGGATATGTTCACGCTTCAACTCATCTATGTGGGCTTTAGCGAATTCTCCTTCCAGAGACAGGCTGTCATATTCCGCCCTTTCCAATTGCCTAATCACACGCAGATTTTGCTGGTACCGATATACTAAAAACCCGATTAATACAATAGAAGATAGGGCGAAGGCATAAAGGAAAGTACCCCATGCCAGGCTTCCATTGATATCAGTAAAAAAGATTGCTGCAGAGATCAGGAAACTGATCAGATAGAGGATTATATAAGGTTTTTCATAGGATAGAAAACTAAGGAAGTTCATTCAATTAAATACCCTAACCCTTTCCGAGTGATAATAAAGTCCTCTAGTCCAATTGCGGCAATTTTCCTGCGCATCCGATTCACATTCACGGTAAGTGTATTATCATCGACAAACTGCTCCTCATTCCACAGTGCCTGCATTAAGTCATCCCTCGAGACGATTTTCCCGATATTCCGCATCATCAATTGCAAAAGGATGAATTCATTCCTGCTAAGCTCATTGCTTTGCCCATTAAATTCAATCGTTGAATTGGTTACATTTAATTTCAGGCCGCGATGGATGAAACGGAGATTCTCCTCTTCCTGATAGGTGTACTTTCGGCGGATGAGTGCACTGATTTTCGCGAGAAGGATATCCAAATCAAAGGGCTTCTGGATAAAATCATCCCCGCCCATATTAATGGCCATTATTATATCCATATTCTGATTTCTGGAGGAAAGGAAAATGATCGGCACTTTTGAAACAGATCGTATTTGCTGGCACCAATAGTATCCATCAAAAACGGGAAGATTGATATCTAATAAAATGAGATGTGGACTTGTCTGCTCAAATTCCGTCAGCACCTCGTCAAATTGGGTTACCTCCACCACATCATATTGCCATTTTTTTAGCGTATCAGCGACAATCCGTCTGATTTTTTCATCGTCTTCTATCATCATGATTCTATACATAAAAATCCCTCTTTACTGGAATAATGGTTACCGTTCATTCCGGCACAATTTCTTTAAGTCATTAGGATAGGTCAGTTACTATTATTCCACAAGCAGTATATTTGAAATGATCTATTTTTCCATTAGTGATTAAGCTCATCAATGGTCTTAAAAATTCTCGAATACACATCACGAATAGATTCATCAGTCAGTTCGTCATTATACAGCCCATACCCCCAACTATGAAATGCATCATTTTTTTTCGATTTAAGAACTCCCACAGCATAGCTTTTACCAGCTTCCCACTTCCATGAATCATTATATTCTGTGTCTTTAACAGTAAACGGGATATGACTGCTGGCTGATATAAAAAAGAATGGAATGGATGAATCTGAATATGTCTCTGTATAGTTGGCCTCAGCAGCTTTAGGAAGATTTTTCTCCGACATTATTACTGCATCAAAAGAGCTCAATTCCTCATTTGTAAGTTCATCAAAAGAAATTTCATTAAACTTCACTTGTTCTGCATTCACTTCTGGCGGTTCTCCAATTATCGCAATCCTTAATGTCCTTCCCTCATACGGCTCGAAGTCAGGGTTTTGAGTACAAGCTGATAGTAAAATGGTCAGAGTTAGCAATATATAAGAAATCTCTCTTGTCATACTCATCACCTTTGCCAAAATTAATATAAAGAATTACTCCTATTATCCCAACAATCATTTAGCGCGAGGCCCTTTTTAGCATTTCTTTGCTTGAAAGCAGCCATACATCCTGTAAATATGCCGATGGTCACTAAGCCGGCGCCTATATGCTGAATGATATTGGTTTCTGAAATACTGCCGGTAATAAACACTTGAAAACCGATGCAGCCGCTTCCAAAAATAAGGAGAAATAAAGGGTTCTTCAACTCTTCTTTAGCATCCTGCTGTTCCTTTTTGTCCAATCTTTTATAAGTTTTTATAAAAAGGAAAATCGGAATCGCCCATATTAAAATGATTAAAATAACCTGTAAGAAAATCATATGAACCCCTCTGGTAAGATATAAATCTATTACTTCAAAATCATACCATATTCTAACAAAAACAAAAAAGAGCGCCATCCATTGGATAGGCGCCCGATAAAAATAATTATGATAAATGCTTTATTTTCCTTTCAACCGGTGTACGCTCCTTCGCTTCAGGTACCTCCTCAGGAAAGCCTACTCCAAAAATACCAACTACATCGCAATCATCCGGGACATTTAAAGCAGTTCTTGCTGCAGCTGAAACCCCCAGGGAAGACCAGAATGTCCCCACTCCTGATGCCCACGCCATCAGCATAAAGTTCTGGATAAAACAGGATACTGCAGCCATGTTCTCATTTCGTTCCAGATCGGTTGCTCCATGCTTGGATAGAATGGCCAGCACGACCGGTGCCTGGCAAAAATCGGTCTTGTGATTCAGCTTAGCCCTTGTTTCCGGACCAACAAATAATACTTCCCATGGCTCCGTCATTTTATGGTTGGGTGCCATGGTCGCAGCCTCCAGCCAGGAGGTGATTAGACTATGCTCCACTTTATCAGATTTGAATTTTTTTATGTTGCGGCGAGTCGTGATTACTTTCTGTATATCCATTGTTAATTTCCCCTTTCATTTATCATTCATTTTACTGGATTAATAGGTTATTTACATCACAGCCTTCTCATTATCAATGGATTTCCCACTGGGCCGGGCTGCCAGGAACATATAGGACAGAACAGCCCCTGCACTTGCACATGCTATGACAATCCCCATCGATTTCGCCGGGCTGTCTCCTAAGCCGACAAGAGGAGCCACACATCCCCCAAAGATTAAGGATAGTACCCCCAGTAATGCGGAGGCACTCCCTGCCGACTTGCCTTGATTCTGCATGGCAAGCGAGAAGCCTGAAGTACTCACCACCCCAATACTTGAAACAACAAAGAATAACGGCGGCAAAATAGCGTACAAGCCTGCATCTAAAAGAAGCATGATTAATAGAGCAATAGCTCCCATGAAAGAGATGCATATGCCAGCCGTAAAAAGCTTCCTTTCACTGATCCGCCCCGCCAGTCTTCCCGTGATTTGACTGGAAATGATGATTCCAAGACCGTTGATGGCAAAGATCAGGCTGAACATCTGCGGGCTGGCCCCATAAATGTTCTGAAGGACGAAGGGCGAGCCGGATATATACGCAAACATGGCAGCAAACACCAGGCCTTGCGATAATGCATACCCTATGAAACTTCTATCCAATAAGAGCTGCTGAAAGGTCGTTAATGTGTTTTTTATGCCGCCCTGTGAACGGGAATCATCTGCCAGCGTTTCTGGCAGACCAAATAGTACGACAAGAAACATCACCAAGCCAATTACGCTCAAAACAATAAACACTCCCTGCCAGGGAGCAATCCGCAATAACTGGCCACCAATTATAGGAGCAAGAATGGGGGCCACACCATTCACTAAAGCCAGCAGAGAGAAAAATTTGGTCAGCTCGGTGCCTGAGTATAGATCTCTGACAATTGCTCGGGAGATGACAATCCCTGCTGCCCCGGCCAGACCCTGAATAAACCTCAGCACAATCAAGCCCCAGATGGACTGGCTAAAGGCGCACAAGAGAGAAACGGCAAAATAAATCAGTAATCCTAAAAGAAGGGGCTTCCGGCGTCCTCGTACATCACTGAGCGGCCCTGCAAGCAGCTGGCCTAAAGAAAGGCCAAGCAGGAAAAAGGTCAAACTTAGCTGTACAAGGGACGGCTTGGTATGCAAATCAATAGCGATATCAGGCAGAGCCGGCAAATACATGTCGATGGATAGAGGAGCAAACGCAGCCAAAGTACCAAGTACGATCGCCATCCATAATCGCCTGGACTTTGAAGGTGCACCCTGTGCATTACTTATATTTTCTAAAGAATCATTCATTGATTTTCCTGCCTTTTCCTATGAATTTGGACTTTGAGCTCAAAGATTATTGATAAGAATCCGGATGGCTTCTGAAACATCCACCTTTTTTTCCTGGCAGAAATGATTCAGCTTTTTAAACATCTCTTCATCCAGCCTGACATGGATGGAATGCTTAAGTTTTTGGCCTTCAGGCTTCTTGGGACGTCCCCTTCCGATTTTCCGCTGTCCTCTCTCATCTCTCCAAACGGCTATGGTCACATACCCGTCTTTTTCCAGCCATCTCTGAAGATCATTTTCCGTCCAAATGCGTGCCGCATCATTCTCATGTTTTTTTAGATATTCTGTAAGATCCTCACCTTCAAGACCTTTCTTTTGCGCTTTATGGATCATCTTATTTCTAAGAAACTCTTCATATTGTTCGAGTGAAGTAAAGGTTTGCTCTTTCATAAACCCTCCGGATTATTTTTTGTTCTACAAAAAATAATAAAGAAGTTTATTTCACAATGCAATCTTTTTTGTTCTACAAAAAAAGAAAGCCTAATTTCTCCGGGAAAAGTTAGGCTTTCTTTATGAATATCAATGAATATCAATGTTTCTGAACCACCCCAGGCTCAAGATCTCTTTCAGAACTTTTTGGAGATCCTATCAAAACGCCAATTCCAAGCAATAAGAGAAGGATCCCTAACCAGGAAGTCATGTTTAAAGATTCCCCTAATAGAAAAACGCCTAATAATGCTGCAGTTAAAGGCTCCGCCAGCGCAAGTGTGACCGCAGTTGAAGAGGAAACATGAACAAGCCCTTTTGAAAAAAGGAAATAGGCAATTCCCGTAGCCAGAATCCCCAGGTGCAGACTGACAGTCAAACCCCGAACACTCGCAAGCCAGGACATGTCAAAAATAAATAAGAATGGCGATAGAAAGGTGGCACTTAGTGTGAACACAACGGCAACGACTGATAGTGATGAATAATTTTCAACCAGGTCCCTGCTGACAAGCGTATAGCCTGCAAATGTCAAACCAGCCCCCAATGCCATTAATAGTCCAGCCGGGTCCATTTGAACCGAATTTTTGTTCATGAAAAGCAGAACACAGCCCAAAACGGACAGGAAGGTAGAACACCACCAAATGGCAGACGGGCGTTTTTTCAAATAGAGCCATTCAAGAAAACCCGATAAGATCGGCGCACTCCCGATCGCTGTCACGGTTCCAATGGCTACTCCTGTAAGGGTCACCGCTGAGAAGAACAATGGCTGGTACAGCGCCATGCAAAGTGAGGCCAACAGGGTGTTCCTGATAGGCCAATTTTTCAGGTCCAGTTTCCCCGTTATCAGAACCATGCATAATAAAAATAAACCGCCTGCCGCCAGTCGGGCAGCCCCGATGGCAATCGGGTGTGCGCTTTCCGGCGCAAAGGCCTGCGTTGTACCCGTAGTCCCCCAGAGCACTCCGGCAAGCAATATAAAAAATGGAGCCGCTTTCCCGTTCATGTAATCACCTCAATAAAAAAAGATAAAAGGAATCATTAAACTTATCTTAGAAAAATTCCTGGGAATTTTCTTTACCAAGTTTAATATCCCTTTTATCCATTCTTAAGGATCCTGTATTTTTGAGGTGCTATTCCTTCACTGCGGGTAAACCACCGTGTAAAGGAGGAAGAATTTTCGAAGCCTAATTCCCCGCTGATCACCGACATGGACCAGGAGGTTGACAATAATAAATGCTTCGCCTCTTTCAAGCGCAGATCAGAAATATAGCCTTTAGGGCTTTTCCCGGTCTTCTTCTTAAACCATGCGGAATAATAGGCCGGATGATAATGTTCGATTTGCGCCAGAGTCTCCAATCGGATCGACTCCTTATAATGCTTATGAATATAGTCAATCGACGGGGGTTTGGCGACTTGCAGTTTGCTGGTCACATACCTGGTCAAATCTGCCAGGGAGGATGTATCCCCCTGATTCCCCGACTCTCCCAGCAGCAAATAACGGATCGAAGACCATTGCTGATCCAGCTGAATGTACATACTGCTGGTCTCTTCCGGCAAATAAGGCGCCGGGATATCCAGAATTAAAAATTCATTCCGGTCCATCGACCGATAGTTATGATCAAACCCTGGCGGAAGATAAAAACAATGGTCGGGGTCAAGCTTGATTTCCTGCCATTTCGTCTCGATATCCAGGGAGCCCTGCAAAGGAAAAAGAAACTGGCCAAACTCATGCTGGTGCGAATGAAACTCTCTGGAATAGGATCTTTTTTCGCAGGTAATGCTTTCCATTTTATTCCCCCCTGATCATGCTTTAGTTTATTATAATCCGAAACTATGAGGGATGAAAGATTGGATAATGAATCGGAAAACTATACGGAATAAACAAAGCCAAATGTCACATGATAAGGAAAAAATGGGGGTGGCACCCGGATGGCAAATTTCTTTAGAATAGTCAATGCGATTATCTTATGGGCAATCGTCATTAAGTTTCTTCCAAAGAAATCATTAAAAAGGTATTTGCCGGTTACACTGTTCTGCGCAGGTAATTTGCTGATACTTTCTCTTCTTAACTTCATCTTTAAATGGTGGAAGGTAAAAGGCGGCACTAAATTTCTTATATTTGATGACCTTGCTTTTATATACGGCCCATTTTTCACCATGAATTTATGGGTATTTCATTTTACATATGGAAAATTCTCGATCTATGCCTTAACCAACCTCATCATGGACCTATTATTTGCTTTTCCCTTGAGTGCACTGTTTCAAAAAATTGGCCATTATAAGTTAAATAAATTAAACTCACTGGGATTATTTATTTATGTACTATGCTTTCGCATTATTAAATTACGGATTTCAAATGATGTTCGAAAAAGAAGTTAACTGCTAAAAAATAAACAAGTACTGCCGGGAGTTTTTTCGGCGGCTATCCTTCCTCTCCTGTCCGGATAGGTCACAGATTCGGACTCAAATCTTCGGTTTTCTCCTTATCCTGTCCGAATAGGCACTGCATTCGGACTCAAATCCTCGGTTTTATCCGCATCCTGTCCGAATAAGCCACACATTCGGACTCAGGACGTTTTTTTTATCCCTCTCCTGCCTGATTAGATCCGAATTCGGATTTATTTAGAAGTATCCAAATTAATATCGCCTCAAGCTATATACTCATCCCAGCTGCTGAATAATAAAAATAGCCGAAGATGACCATCTCTTCAGCCTTGTTTCTCCAATTCAAGCAGAAACTGCTTCATTTCAATGCCCCCGCGGTAGCCGGTTATCGCACCATTTTTGCCGATGACACGATGGCATGGGACCGCGATTAACAGCGGATTCGAACCGATTGCTTTCCCTGTTGCACGGACTGCCTGCGGCCTGTTTATTTTCTCTGCGATATCCGAATAAGAGACAGTTTTTCCGTAAGGGATCTGCGCTAATGCCCCCCAGACTTCCTCTTGAAACGGAGTCCCTTTCAAATCCAGGT
>NZ_CAXQGS010000105.1:0-2556 GCF_964223445.1 Cytobacillus sp. | reverse complement strand
CAGACGTGTGCTCTTCCGATCTGTCTTGACTCCGCCGCTATAAGATTCTCCGATCAACAACACCTTTTTCATGATCCCGCCCCTTCCGAAACCCGCTCAGTAAGCGCCTTTTCTATGCAGAACTTGCACAACGGTCTTGCACAGGATTTCAAGGTCTAGCAAGAGACATTGATGTTTCACATAATACAGCTCAATGTCCACCCGCTCCGGATAATGAACGTCACTCCTGCCGCAAACCTGCCAGTAACCGGTCATTCCCGGCTTTGCCGACAGCAGCAAATCTTTCTGTTCGCGATATTCGTCTAATTCCGCCTGGACCAGCGGACGCGGGCCCACAAGGCTCATGTCCCCTTTCAGCACATTAAGGAACTGGGGGAATTCATCCAAACTGGTCTTCCTGATGAACTTGCCGAAAGACGTGATCCTCGGATCTTCCTCTGCCGTGATCTTATAGCCATTGGCGACATATTTCTTGTACAAAAGTTCATCTTTTTTCAACATCTCCTCTGCATTGTTGACCATCGACCTGAATTTATAAATCGCAAAAGGTTCCCCGTTCCGGCCAATGCGCTTCTGTTTGAACAAAACCGCACCCTTATTCGGACCCACTACATAGAAGAATGAACAAAAGGCCATGATGAAAAGCATCAGGAAAATCCCAACCAATGCCCCTATGACATCAAGCGACCTTTTGATGAACAAATAGGCGACGCTCACTTCAGGAAAACTTGGGCTTGCGGCAGGCATATCCAAAAGCAACCTGCTTTCTTTTACTCTCATAGGACTCTCCTCCTTTTTACATTGGCCATAGGGCAAGCTGCCGAAAAGATTCAACAGCCGTTCAATTCCAACAAGAAAGGTCAATCAACCAGGACAGGGACTTCGCCGATTACCCAAAGATTGATGATTGTAATTCACCAAGGCCAAGAAGGAGAACCAAATAAAAACCATGACTTTTGTAAACAAAGTAAATATTTTGTTAAATTTTCGTTAATCTTATCATGACTTTTAACCTAAGTCATCATTAATTTTTTTAATTTTTAAAAAATACACAATACTATAGTCACATTAATTTTTCTAATATAAGATTCAATTACAATATAATTTACAAATAAATAAATAACTGACATTCTACCTGCTTTTTATAACCTAAATGTTCCTCGACAGTTTTCCGCATTAAACTTCCTTATTGTTTAATTCATATAATTTCCACGCTCTCCTTCGCCCTAGTTTCCTTCCCGCTTTCTTCCTCTACAGCTTTAATTGCGTTAATTTTTTGGGTAAATGGATGCATAAACGGTCATTTTTATTGCTAGCCTGTTTAGTAAAGTTATATTCTAAAAATAAGAAAAACTTGGCTAATCCTAGGAATACCCAAGATTAACCAAGCTTTTTATTTTCATGCACCATTCAGCTGGAACTTCGCCATTATGAAAACCAATGTGTAAAATACCTTTTTAATTCAAAATAACCGCATAAAAATATTCATCCTTTTTACATTTCGATCCTTTTAGCGATGCTTTTTTCCTTCAACTATTTATACAAGCGATAAATTGCCGAAAACAGCTTTTCAGTTTCCGATTAAATTCGGCCTTTATGCCATATCCAAGCGCTCTCGATGATTTCCTCTAACCCGTAATCAGGTTTCCACCCAAGCAAACGGCCGATTTTACCGGAAGATGCAACCAAGATAGCGGGATCACCTTCTCTCCGTTCCCCGTACTCCACCCTTGCCGACTTGCCAGCCACTTTTTCGCAAACCCCGATAACTTCTTTTACTGAATGGCCTGTCCCATTCCCCAAATTGAATACTTCATTGCTTATGGAACCTTTCCGCAGAGCTTCATAAGCTAAAATATGAGCTTTCGCTAAGTCCGTCACATGGATATAATCACGGATGCAAGTGCCGTCCGGCGTATCGTAATCCGTCCCGAACACCGCTATGTTCTCCCGCTGCCCCAATAAGTGCTGAAGTATGATCGGGATCAAATGCGTCTCAGGATCGTGGCTTTCTCCAATTTCGCCGGACGCATGGGCCCCTGCAGCGTTGAAGTAGCGCAAAACGACATACTTGAACTGATGTGCCCGCGAAATATCAGCCAATATCTCTTCCACCATCCGTTTGGATCTTCCATAAGGATTGATGGGAGTGCTTGGCATTTCCTCCGTAATGATCTTTGAATTGGGAATTCCATATGTCGCAGCTGTGGAAGAAAAAATGAATTTATCCACGCCATGCTCAATCATTTTCTGTAATAGAACGATTGTGGCCCCTACGTTATTGCCGTAATATTTCAGTGGATCTCGGACCGATTCCCCAACCAAGCTATTGGCCGCAAAGTGAAATACCGCATCGATGGCATGTTCCGTAAAGATCTTATCCAAAATCGCTCCATCACCTAAATTCCCCTCTTCAAAAATCACTTCGCTATCCAATAAAAAAGAATTCCCTGTTGTTAAATTATCCAATACGACGACTTCATGATTCCCTATCAATTCTTTGAAGGTATGGCTGCCGATATAAGATCGGAAGAGCACACGTCTGAACTCCAGTCA
>NZ_CAXQGS010000104.1:0-52700 GCF_964223445.1 Cytobacillus sp. | reverse complement strand
ACGCTCGACAAATAAGAAAGTCGTACCGCTCGGATTGGGGGCAGGTGCAATTGATGCAGGATTAAACGACTATGTTGCTGCACATTACAAAGCACATCACATGAGCTGGCTGCACAGTTTCTGGGGAGTCGGAGCCACTATTGGCCCAATCATCATGGCCCAGTATATTGCAGGGGGAAACTCCTGGAGCAATGGGTATTTTGCCATTGCTGGAATACAATTTGTGCTGGCAATCATCCTTTTGCTGACTTTTCCTTTATGGAATAAAGGAAAGAATAATAATAAAGCTCTAAGTGAAGAGGCGGAAGAATCAGAAGCGAGATTGGATCATGCCGAAAATGTAAAACCGCTCCAAATCAAAGGAGTTAAATTAGCTTTAATTTCTTTCTTGTTTTATTGCAGTGCTGAAGCCACCATGGGACTTTGGGGAAGCAGCTTTCTGGTAAGTGTGAAGGATCTGCCGGCAGCGATTGCTGCCCAATGGGTTTCCTTTTATTTCGCAGGCATTACAATTGGCAGATTTATTACTGGCTTCATTACGTTTAAAGTGAATAATCGTACTCTTATTCGGATGGGGCAAATTCTTGCACTTGCTGGTGCCATCATTCTTTGCCTGCCATTGCCATCCGATTTCGCGCTTGCAGGGTTTATTTTGGTTGGATTAGGATTGGCCCCGATCTTTCCGTGTATGCTGCACGAAACGCCAGCGCGTTTTGGGAAGAAGCATTCCCAGACTATCATGGGATATCAAATGGCTGTTGCGTATACAGGCAGTACCTTTATGCCGCCTGTTCTAGGCTTCATTGCCTCTCATTCAACAATTGGGATTTTTCCGATATGTATTGTTCTTCTTGCTGCAGCAATGTTCTTAAGCTCTGAAAAACTGAATCGCCTGCTGAATAAGAAAGAGATTAAAAGCTCAGCAGATGCAACCCTTTCACACAATTAGATAACGTTGAAAGAAGGAATTTAAATTGAAAACAGAAAAAGAGAAAATGCTGGCTGGAGAAATGTATGATCCTGCCGATCCGATATTATTAAAGGAACGTGAAGAAGCAAGACGAAAGGTCAGAATTTATAATCAAACTCTGGAGACTGAAGGAGAGAAAAGGACAAAATTATTAAAGGAAATGCTCGGTTCAACTGGAAAAAACGTATATATGGAGCCAAATATCAGATTTGATTATGGCTATAATACGCATGTAGGAGAAAACTTTTTTGCGAACTTCGACTGCACCATCTTAGATGTCTGTGAAGTGCGTTTTGGAGATAATTGCATGCTTGCACCCGGAGTACAAATTTATACGGCAACACACCCGCTTCATGCTGCTGAACGCAATTCAGGCAGAGAATATGCTAAGCCGATCCTGTTTGGAAATAATGTATGGATTGGCGGAAGTGCCGTAATTAATCCAGGTTTAACAATTGGGAACAATGTTGTGATCGCATCAGGTGCGGTTGTTACGAAAGATTTGCCTGATAATGTAGTAGTTGGCGGAAATCCAGCTAAGATAATTAAACAAATTGAGCTTTAATTCTCCTCAGCATCCATAAAATGAAAAGCCATTTCACCCATTGTAGATTTGGCCTTTTTTATGTTTCAGTGCAGGGAATCTGACTTTATTTTTCAAGCTTCCGTTATTCTTAACTACAGTGGCTTCTTGCATGAATATGAGGGGGAATAGCTCATTAGAAGCTATTGCAATGTGAATCTCCCTAACACGAATAATATTGCTCACCTAAGATAAAACTTTTAAATAAAACATTGGAGGAAAGACATGAGAGAAAAGAAAGAAAAGCCGCTCGAGGATATCCAAAAAAATGCTCAGGATTTATATGAGATAAGCAATACAGAATACGGACTTGAATCAGTTGCTGAAGGCTGTGATTTTGCTGAGGGGGAAAAGGATAAACCTCTCCAGTGTGACGGGTTATAGTGTCAGCCGCTTGGAAAACTTCCTGAAAATGAAACTGACATTTATTTGGCTTTATAAAAAAGAAGGAGGCGAACCCCCTCCACGATTTAGGGGGATCGCCAATAGGTTATTCATCCTTCTTTTGTTTTTTTGCCACAATTGTCCGCAGTTCGTTAATGTCCTCATCAGACAGGGAGTCTTCCTGGATGAATTGGACTAGCATGGATTTCACCGTTCCGCCATAGATTCGCTTGATAAAGGATTGAGCTTCAGCCCGCTGGCATTCATCCTGTGAATAGAGCGGGAAAAAGGTATAGATTTTCTGGTTTTTATTTACGCCGACTACATTCTTATGGACAAGCCTATCCAGAAGAGTACGGATTGTTTTGGGCTTCCAGTCTGTACTCTCTTGTAAGGATAGAATGACTTCATTAGCCGTTTTGGGTGCGCCGTGCCAAAGAACTGTCATGACTTCCCACTCGGATTCTGAGATGCTGGGAATCCTATCAGTCATATTAGCGCCCTCCTTCTTTAGTGAGATGAACCAATTAATAAATGCCTTTCTGCTTCAAAATGGATAATGTAATTTCAGCTGCTTTACTTCCATTAGAGTCATCTTCATTCTGTATATTTGTAGCAAAAAAGTATGTGTCCTGCCCTGACTCAACATATCCAATGAACCATCCATTGATGTTTTTTCCATTTACAGTGCCTGTACCTGTTTTCCCTGAAAGGAGGGCTCCCTCTTTTCTCTCTAGTTTAATGGAATCCTTCACTGTTTGGATATTCTTTTCTTTAAATCCAAATTGATTTGCATAAAATTTTTTAAGCAGCTGAACTTGTTCCACTGGAGAAATTTTAAGGGAAGATTCCAGCCAATATTCCTCAATCCCACCGGATAGATCACGATTCCCGTACCTGATTCGGTCTAAAAAAGTTTGAATCCTACCGGGCTGCACCTGCTGGTCTAATGACTGAAAATACCATGTAACGGAATTTCTTATTGCAGAAGTTAAATCCTGATCCGCATTCCAGGAATCAATAGGATACTGAAGTCCGTTCCATTTGGCCGACGAGTTTTCAACCGTTATGGTGCCTGATTCTAAACCAAGCAGAGCACTATAAATCTTATAAGTGGAATTTGGTGAAACCCTTAATGTGCTTTTATTCGGATTATGAATAAGATATTGGTCTGCTTCTTTATCATACAACACAAAGCTTCCATCAAACCCTGCAAAATAATTGCCTAAATCCTCATAAATAATGTTATCATCCTTAAAATTATAGCTGCTATTTTCATGAGCCATTACAGAGATAAATGGAGCTTGGCCTGCAATAAATATCCCCGCAAAAAGGAGTACTGCCGCACTTTTCCATCTCAGCAGTTTTGATTCCGGTTTAAAACAGGCAATTTTTTCGATTCTCGTTTTGATCTGTTTCTTTGACCCGTTTAAATGGTTTGCCAAATCGACAGTCACTGCCCTTGAGGCTTTATGGGCAAAATGAATAATGCTGTTTCCATACTCCATATAAGCCTTCTCATCCAAAGAATTTAAAACCTTAGCATCACAGGCGATTTCGCGATCCAGCCTCATTCTCCTAATAGCAAGCCAAACTAGAGGATTAAACCAATATAAAACTTGAAGAATCACCATAAAATAATTGACTGCAAAATCTTTATTTTTATAGTGGCTCAGTTCATGTAAAAAGATAAATTCTATATCCTTTTCAGAAAGCCACTCGCCAAAATGGCGGGGAAGCACCACATAAGTCTTTAAAAGGCCAAACGTCATTGGGGTTTTAACGAGAGATGACTCTCCGACAATAATACATCCAGTAATCTTCAGTTTGTGTTTGCAGTCCTCGAATAATGATAAAAGCCCGTTATTTCTCAGGTTGTTTGTGTGTTTCTTTATTTTACTGATCTTAAGCATTGCGAGCAGCGTAAATACAGTTAAAATAGCCACTCCGGAAATCCAAATAAAGAATAAAGCATTATTTAATAATGTTAAATCATAGCGTTCTACCGAGACGGTTATGTCCTCCATCCAATTATTTTGCCTTAATGGAACCTCTGCAGATGGCGCAGTTTGGGGTTGAAGGCTGCTATTGCTATTCCAAAAGGATAATGAATCCGCAAATGGCATGAATTGTAATGGAATAAGAGGCAGTGGCAGAGCAAGCAATACTAGAAACCAAAGATTATAGTGAGCTTGGGCTGTTAAATGTTTCTTTAAAAGTCTTTTTAATAGAAGAATGACTCCGATTGTAAAAGAAGACACCAGCAGACATTCCAAAAAAACAGATAAGAACTGTGAGCTTGTTATCATCCTCAGACCTTCCTTCTAAAATTTTACATCTAGTTTTAATTCCCTGGATAAAATGAAAACCAATCCTGCTAGCATTCTATTTTTACTTTATAAAATCATGTGATCTTGTGAAACACCATAATATCATGGTTTTCTAAAGGTTGACAAAATAAGATTACAAATGTAGTATTGTATTACGATTGTAGTCTATATATGTTGTTTAAAAGTAAAAATCTTAAAATTATTATGGAGAGAGGTAATAAACATGAGGAAACAATATCATTCTATTTTTAGTAAGAATAGGTTAAAAGCAGTCTGGCTGGTCAGTTTGGTTCTGCTTCTTGCCCTGACTGGCTGTGCAAATGGCAATTATCAATCAGATGTCAGTGCGGCAGAAAACTCCAAAAAAGCTTCTGTAAATACAAACCAAAAATTTAAACAGCTGGAGAAGGAGTATGACGCACGGCTTGGAGTGTATGCATATGACACAGGAACGAAAAAGACAATTACTTACAGGTCTGATGAAAGGTTTGCTTACGCATCTACATTCAAGCCGATAGCAGCTGCAATATTGCTGGAGAAAAAATCACTGGAGGAAATGGATGAAATCATTACATACACAAGTGATGACCTGGTTACATATTCTCCGGTTACAGAAAAGCATGTAAAGACTGGCATGACTTTAAGGGAACTCTGTGAAGCAGCAATCCGCTATAGTGACAATACAGCAGGCAACTTAATTTTAGAGGAATTAGGAGGGCCTGAAGGATTCGAAGCAGCTTTAAAGGAAATGGGAGATACTGTCACAAAGCCTGAGCGCTTCGAGACGGATCTGAATGAGGCAGAGCCAGGGGACATCCGGGATACAAGTACACCTGAAGCACTTGCAGCAAGCCTTCAGAAAGTTTTAATTGGCGATTTTCTGACTGAAGAAAAGCGGAACATTTTAACCGATTGGATGAGGGGTAACGTTACTGGGGATCCATTAATCCGTGCTGGTGTGCCAAGCGGCTGGGAGGTAGCTGATAAGAGCGGTGCAGCAGGCTTCGGAACACGTAATGACATTGCGATTGTGTGGCCGCCGAACAGAGAGCCGATTATCATGACGATCCTGTCCAGCCGGGATTCAAAAGATGCCGAATATGATAACGCTCTGATTGCAGAGGCAGCGGAGATGACAATAAAGGCTTTGGATTAAAACATTTACCAGCTGGGAAGATTCCCCCCCCCCGCCGAAAAATGTGATAGGGTATTTTTATTCAGTTTCAAATAGCCGTTTTGTAAAAAAACATAAGAATAAAGGCTGGTTTTTGTTAACATGATCTTTATTTAGCCATAAAAATAATCACACACCCCTTAAACATTCCTTTTCTAGAATATGGTTGAATACATATTTTAGATAGGAGATGGAGAGCATGAACAAAAAATTAATAATCGGTACAGGGTTGGCTTTTTCACTGCTATTCAGCCCAATCAGCCAGGCGTTCGCAGCAGGACCGGCAACAGGGGAAAGGAAACAAGTGGAAAATATAGCGCACCGCGGTGCCACAGGGTATGCACCGGAGAATACGGTAGCCGGCTTTGATCTGGCCGTTAATATGAAAGCCGATTATATCGAAATTGATGTTCAAAGAAGCAAAGATGGTGAATTAGTGGTAATCCACGATACAACTGTGGATCGTACAACAGATGGAACAGGAAAAGTGGGGGATTTAACGTTTGACTATTTAAAAAGTCTTGATGCCGGCAGCTGGAAAGGGGAACAATTTGCGGGGGAACCGATCCCGACATTTGAAGAGATTCTGGATCGCTACCATGGTAAGGTTGGAATATTAATAGAATTGAAGGCTCCAGAGCTTTATCCCGGCATTGAAGAACAAGTGGCAGATGCATTAAAAGAACGAAATCTTGATAAGCCGCAAAATGAAAAAATCATTATCCAGTCTTTTAACTTCGACTCTATGAAAACAATGGATCAGCTTCTTCCTAAAGTCCCCATTGGTGTATTGACCTCTAACCGTGCCGATACTACAGCGGAAGCTTTACAGGAATTTTCAGCTTACGCAGATTGGTTCAATCCAAGCTATGGAATTGTCACCGAAGAATTAGTAAATCAGGTTCACTCTCTTGGCATGCAAATTGGGTCATGGACAGTGCGCAGCCAGGAAACTGCCGACTTCCTGTTCGAAATGGAAGTTGACGCCATCATTACTGATTATCCGGATTATGTTGATCCTAGAAACTAATATCAGGAAAAGGAGCAGCTGCCGCTCCTTTTTTTTATCTGGAATTTATTTGCTGAATAAGGAGAGGGATTATTTGTATTTCTATGGAATATAAACGTTATCCTTTTTCAGAGGTGAAGATAATGAACATAAGAAAAGCCGTTTTAGATGATTCAAAGGGTATTGCGAAAGTACATGTTGATAGCTGGAGATCAACCTATAGAAATATTATTCCTGATGCATTTTTTGGAGAAGCTATCATATGACAGGCGTATGGAATTATGGAATGAGAATATTATAAAAGAGGGAAATTATGTGTTTGTCGCAGAAAATAGCGATGGTGAAATCATCGGATTTGCTGATTGCGGCAAGAGAGATAGTAATCATATTACCGAGTCTGGTGATTTAACTGCGATTTATCTCCTAGAGGAATATCAGGGTAAGGGAGTTGGCAAGAGGCTCTTAAGGAAGGTTTTTCTGCAATTTGAAGAACTTGGCTTCAATAGGATTTTTGTGGAGGTATTAGAAGACAATAAAACCTGCTATTTCTATGAGTATTATGGTGCAGAATTAAATAAAGCAAAAAAGATTACTATTGGAGGTGCTGAATTGAATCTTCTTATATATGAATGGAATAACATTAGGGATGTATTAATTAAATAGTAATCCAGGAAACCCGTCATATGACGGGTTTTTATTTACTCTCATGTTCTATTTGATTTTTAAAATAATAATATTATTTTACCAAACTAAATAAAAAACAAGCGTCATACAAAAACTGGAATGACATCGCTTACACAAAATTTTCAATAATTTAAATTGACTGAAAAGTATAATTGTATTATTATTCTAACAATATATATATTTTTCGCAACACGAATGAATAGGTATTCATCTTAGAGAAGGGGATGGGAATTATGTCACAGTTATTAGCTTTGGTTATTCTATTACTTATTTTATTTATTGGAGATCTGGTTGCGGTTCGCACAAAGGCGTGGGTGCCATCCATTTTCGTCTGTGCCGTACTGTTCCTTGCAGGTTATTGGACATTCTTTCCTCAGGATATCGTAGCATTGGCAGGGGTTCCGCCGGTTGTGGCTACGATGATGATGTACTTATTGATTACCAATATGGGAACATTGCTATCGATTCAGGAATTGAAAAATCAGTGGAAGACGATTGTGATTGCTTTATCAGGGATTTTGGGAATTATCGCAGTGTTATTAGGAATCGGAACATTTATTTTTGGTTTTAAGACAGTAGTTGTAGCCATCCCTCCTTTAGTTGGCGGTGTGGTATCTGCCCTGATCATGTCGGAAGGAGCGAAAGAGGCGGGCCTTGCTTCTTTATCGGTCTTTGCGATCGTGATTTATGTTATGCAGGGATTTGCGGGATATCCGCTTACTTCCGTTGTCCTGAAAAAAGAAGGAAAGCGGCTTTTACAGCAGTACCGAAGCGGAAAGCTTGCTTTTAAGGCACAGGGCATGGCAGCTGAAGAAACGGCTGCAGCAGCAGAGGCAGTTCCAAAACCTGAGCTTAAGCTTTTTAAAAATATGCCGGAGAAATATAATACAGATTTCTTCAAATTTTTAAGATTGGCTGTTGTATCCTACCTTGCTTATCTGACATCGACACTGCTTGCTCCAGTTGCCAGTGTCAGTCCATTTGTCCTTTGCCTATTGTTCGGGGTTATTGCTACAAGTATTGGCTTCCTTGAAAAGCAGGTACTGCAGAAAGCAAACGGCTTTGGCTTTGCGATCATGGCCCTGATGCTCTTTATTTTTGACGGGTTAAAGCAGGCTACACCAGGGATGATGCTTGAGATTATTTATCCGCTGGCAGGAAGCATTATTCTAGGCGTAATGGGAATGTATATCTTCTCATTCATCGCAGGGAAAATTTTAAAGGTGAGCAAGGAAATGGCCTTCGCTGTTTCGCTGACAGCACTATATGGTTTCCCGGCTGACTATATTATTACGAACGAAGTAATTAAATCTTTAACGGAAGATGAAAAAGAGAGGGAAATGCTGACGAGCAATATGCTGCCGCCTATGCTTGTCGGGGGATTCATCACCGTTACCATTGTGTCGGTGGTATTGGCCGGAATTTTTGTCGGACTATTATAAGAAAGGGATTGGATCGAAATGAGTGAAGTTCAAACAGGGAAAAATGTGAATCTGGAAAAAGTACAGGCGCGGATCGAAAATCATATTGACACCTTAAGCACTTTTACAGCGACTCCAGGCAGAGGAACAACCAGGCTGACGTATAGCCAGGAGGATCTGCTTGCACGGCAGTATATTAAGGCGGAAATGGAGAAAGCGGGCTTGACTGTCCGGGAAGATGGATTGGGCAATATCTTTGGTAAGCTTGAGGGGTCCCTAAAAGATGCACCAAGTGTTCTGATCGGCTCTCACTTTGATTCAGTCCCGAATGGGGGATCCTATGATGGACCTGCAGGAGTTGTAGCAGGTCTTGAAGTGGCTGCACTTTTGACTGAGATTGGATTAACGCCAAAATATCCGTTGGAGGTTATAGCCCTTATCGAAGAGGAAGGCTCCAGATTCGGCGGCGGCTTAATGGGGTCACGCGGAATGGCCGGTTTGCTGAGTGAGGAAGACTTCAAATCTTTGAAGGATAAAGGTGGCATTACGACCGTTGAAGCCATGGAGAAAATCGGGCTAGATCCTTCTCTTCCGAAAGCAAGAAGCCAGGAGTCAGTAAAGGCTTATCTGGAATTGCACATTGAACAGGGCCCTATATTAGAAGAAAAGAATATCCCAATCGGGGTAGTCGAAGCGATTGTCGGCTTAACGCAATTGGAAGTAACTGTAAAAGGGCAGGCCGGTCACGCAGGGACCACTCCAATGGACAGGCGGTCTGACGCGCTGGTTGCGGCTGCCGGGATGATAACTCAATTTCCCGGGCTGGCTGCGGCTGAAGGAGAAGGGACCGTAGTGACAACCGGGCAATTGCAGGTATATCCAAACGGAGCCAATGTGATTCCGGATCAAACGGTCTTTTCTGTAGATATTCGCTCCGGCAAGGAGGAACATGTCCAGAATGTCGTTCAAAAAGTGAAAGAATTAGCAGATTCCTATTGTGATAGCGGAGTAGAAATAACTGTCGAACAGCTTTTATATATTCAGCCAAAAGAGATGAATAAAGAGATTGTCACCCTGTTAAAGGAGAAAAGCAGTGAACTTGGTTTCACTTCATACCCCATGAATAGCGGCGCCGGGCACGATGCAATGGTTTTCGCTGATTACACAAGTACTGGGATGCTGTTTATTCCAAGTAAGAACGGTTTGAGCCATTGTCCGGAAGAATGGTCTGATTCCCGGCATATTGCCGAAGCTGTCCAAATCCTGTTTGAGGCAGCAATAGAGCTAACGGAGGCGGAATAAGCAATGATTCATAACGGTCTAAAAGAATTGATTGGGGCATATAGTGATGAATTAACGGAACTGCGCAGAAAATTGCATCGTGAACCAGAGGTGTCATGGGAGGAATACAAAACCACGCAATTTATATGTGAGTATCTTAATGGTCTGGACATCCCCTTTAAAAGAACGGAACCAACTGGTGTCATTGCTGAAATAGCAGGCGTGAAGCCTGGAAAGACGGTAGCTTTAAGGGGAGACATGGATGCGCTGCAGGTGGAGGAATTGAATAAGAATCTTCCTTATGCATCTCTGGAAACTGGCAAAATGCATGCATGCGGGCATGATGCCCATACCGCCATGCTGCTGATTGCCGCCAAGGCATTAAATGAGATAAAAGAAGAATTGCCGGGAACTGTCCGGCTTTTGTTCCAGCCAGCTGAAGAGGTAGCGGAAGGGGCAAAGATGATGGTGGAACAGGGAGCGATGGAAGGCGTGGACAATGTCTTTGGCATCCACATCTGGTCGCAAATGCCGACACATAAAGTCTCCTGTACACCCGGGCCATCCTTCGCATCAGCTGATATATTCAAGGTGACATTCAAAGGGAAAGGCGGGCATGGGGCGATGCCGCATGATTGCATTGATGCCGCTATAGTGGCATCTTCCTTTGTCATGAATGTGCAGAGTGTTGTGTCCAGAACCATTGATGCCCAGCATCCTTCCGTCCTCACCATCGGAAAAATGGTGGTCGGCACAAGGTTCAACATCATCGCTGAAAATGCCGTTATTGAGGGAACAGTCCGCTGTTTCAATCCTGAAACAAGGGACTATATAGAAAAGCAGCTTCAGCACTATGCTGAAAACACGGCAGCTATCTACGGTGCAAAAGCAGAGGTGGAGTACGTCCGGGGGTCGCAAGCGGTAATCAATGATGAATACAGTGCACAATTAGTACAAGAAGTTGCATCTGAAGCTTTTGGAGAAAATGTTCTATTTAATGAAAAGCCCACAATGGGGGCTGAAGATTTCAGTTTCTTCCTGGACAAAGCACCTGGCAGCTTCGCCCTCATTGGCAGCGGCAATCCTGAAAAAGACACAGAGTGGGCTCACCACCATGGCAAATTCAATATTGACGAAGACGCCTTATCGACAGGTGCAGAGCTATATGCACAATATGCCTGGGCATACTTGAACGAATAAGAGTAAAGCTGATCTTAAAGAAAAATCCGTTCCTCGTATTTGGAGGAGCGGATTTATTTTTGATAAGTTTCAGAACTTCTTATAAATTTTAAAAGCCACGGCAGGAAAAAGGCATAAGCAATGAAGTGTACAGGGGTTGACCACCAAGTATTCCAGCGTTTCATTAATCCTACCTTAACGGTGAGCCACTCCAGGATGAGAGATAAGATGACAAATAAAATAACCCAGAACCATTTGCTTTCGTTTTTGTAAAAGTTCAAATAGATGACTGATAAACAAGAGGGGATGATACCAAAAAGTAAAAGCTCAGGCAGTCCTTCTTTTT
The DNA here is from genome assembly GCF_964223445.1 of Cytobacillus sp. Classification (NCBI taxonomy): domain Bacteria; kingdom Bacillati; phylum Bacillota; class Bacilli; order Caryophanales; family Bacillaceae; genus Cytobacillus; species Cytobacillus sp. The sequence goes on along the minus strand of NZ_CAXQGS010000104.1, from coordinate 41,339 downwards.
GCGGGTCACCGATGTCAAAAAGATCTAATGGAACGGCTATTGTGATATCAACCATCCATACGATATAACCGATTAGACCAAAGATTATGTATATTTCCTTCCAGCATATTCTTTTCTTTGACATGAAAATCACAATCGAAATTAGAACCAAACCAAGAATGGCAGGATACCACCAGCCTTGAGTTAAAGCGAAATCTGGCTGCTCCATCTTATTCCCTCCATTGTCTTAGAATTGGTTAGAATAATCGTCTTTATTCAATAGTAAAGGAGGGATCTGAAAAAATAATGGAAACTCAAAAATCCGCTTTCAATTCCAGGCGGTTTTACTTTCACGCAGCTGGTTAAACAGGAAAATATAAAAAAAGAAAGCAGTTAATAAACTCTGCTCCCCATCGATAAAAAATTGACTGTGACCAAGTGGTGGGAATAAGTGTTAGTCGATGGAACTCTAATATTTGTGCAGGTAATTCGGCGGAATGGAATTTAGGGGCAGTGGCCTTAAGATTACTTTAATATCAGTGGGCATTTCAAAATCCTGCTGTGCTTGTTTTAAATAATGATACATAGCTTTCCCGCCTGCGGAATTGGCAGAGTGAACAGTTATGCGATCCGCAAATAACTGTTTTTGAACCATTAAATGAACAAGCATAAGACCATTTCTCGATTTACTTACTAAATCATGGTCTAAAGACAAGTGGTCAATTTCAAAGGTCTGAAGCAAATGGATACACTCATCAATGGTCTCAACTAATACATGACCATCAGGCGCTTTCCGATAATCATCCAGGAATACGCTTATTTTCTCCAATTTTATCCCCCTTTCGAAGGGGTGACTAAGAAAAGTCAAGTTGACCCTAAGGGTTTGATTCACCTTTCATTGTAACATACATATGTAAGTAAAGATACCGAAGAGGGATTAATTGGAAGAAAATTGACTACGGTTTTAAAAAAGAGTGTCCGCAGGTATTTGCTTTCAAGTCTGGCAGCAGAGGTTTCCTTCGCCCTTTTCAAGAGCTGATTTTAAACTGTCCAGTACACCTGACCAGGCCATTTGATGCCAATTAATTGCTTCAATCCAATCATCGTGACCTTTAAATCCCCTATGTTCAACTATCACCTTTGCTGAATTTTCATTGATTGCCTGAAAACTGACATGAACAGTTGTTAATTCATCCTCATTATTCATTAAATCCTCAAATTGGTCTGGGCCTTTCCATGTGAACTCAAGCTCATTTTCAGTAGTAAGCTTAGTGATTTTACATCCCTTCGTATTCATGCCCGTACTATTTCCGGGAATAAAATAAAGCTCATAAGTTCCGCCTTCCTTAGCTTCTACTTTCGCTTCAGGTGCAAACCATTCAGATACCCTATCAGAGATTGTCCAAGCGAGCCATACCAGATTGAGTGGTGAATTGATTGTTGTCTCATTAATAATGGCTTTCTCAATTGCAGTGGTTTTCAAAATAATCCCCCCAAGTGTAAAATTATTACATTTAAATAATAACATTATTTTGAAAATTAAGATATTGTTAACTGAAGAAAATTCGGAGAGATAGATTATTTGTAAAAGAGGAAAGCCCAAAAGGAATAAATTCCTTCTGAGCTTGAAAGATTTATCTGCCGCCGTTTGTTTCATTAATAAACCGCTCAATTACTTCCTCAATGCTCATCACACAGATATTTCCCTCTTTACGTTTTCTCAGTGACAGGGATTGCTGCTCCATTTCTTTATCACCAATCACCAGCATGTAGGGAACTTTCTGTTTTGCGGCTTCCCTGATCTTGAGTCCCATTTTCTCTGTTCTAAAGTCGGCTTCAGCACGGATGCCTGCTTCTTCCAATTGTGATTTCACATAGTCTGCATATTCAGCATGCGAGTCAGAGATTGGAATGATCTTTGCTTGAACGGGTGACAGCCACAGTGGGAAATCGCCTGCAAAATGTTCAATTAGAATAGCCATGAAACGTTCAACTGAACCAAAGATTGCCCTGTGAATCATAATGGGAAGGTGAAGTTTGTTATCTTCACCAACATATGCACAATTAAACTTTTGCGGCATTTGAAAATCAAGCTGGACAGTACCGCATTGCCAGCTTCTGCCGAGCAATTCCAATATATGGAAGTCAATTTTCGGCCCGTAAAACGCCCCATCACCAGGATTAATCTGATAGTTTACTCCTTTGTTTTTCAAAACAGATTCCAAAGCTCCTTCAGCACGTTCCCACATTTCTTGTGATCCCATGTATTCCTCCGGGCGTGTTGAAAGTTCAACTTTATAGTCAAAACCGAAATGGGAGTAGAACTCATCAATTAGGACAAGTATTTTATCAATCTCGGCTTCAATCTGATCAGCCATCACAAATAAATGGGCGTCATCTTGAGTGAACGACCGGACTCTTAACAGTCCATTCAAAGAACCTGAGAGTTCGTGTCTGTGGACTAATCCCAGCTCCGCATAGCGGAGAGGCAATTCCCGGTAGCTTCTCCGTTTGCTATTGAAAACCAATATCGCACCCGGGCAGTTCATGGGCTTTATCGCATAATTTTGCTCATCCACATTTGAGAAATACATATTTTCATGATAATGATCCCAATGGCCGGATTGTTCCCAAAGTTCCTGTTTCATCATAATCGGTGTCTTAATTTCCTGATAGCCTGCCCGCTGGTGTTTTCGTCTCCAATAACTTTCAAGTTCATTTCGCATCACCATTCCATTTGGCAGGAAAAAAGGCATTCCTGGGGCTTCCTCCATGGATGTGAAAAGCTCCAGCTCTTGACCTAACTTTCTATGATTTATTTTTTCTGCTTCCATTTCAATTCCTCCTGATTTTTAGTTATAAAAAAAGACCACACTCCTCCCAAACATAGGGACGAGTGTGGTCGTGGTGCCACCCTAATTCCATAAAGCAATCGAAAGACTGTTTTATGCTCAAAAAGATAACGGATTCCCCGATTATGGATACTCTGATATAGATCATTTCCCCATAATAGCTCCAAGGCGGTAAATCATTCCCTTTTCTTCAGGGCTTGCAGCCGGTGACCCTGATCTCTGGAAAGAAAATAAAGAATGATTCATGTCCTTATCAACGCTAATTATATAGTTTTAATTAAAATAAAAAGCCGCACTCATCCCTGCAAAAGGGACGAGTGCGGCCGTGGTTCCACCCTAATTCCATAAAGCATGCCGAAAGACTGCTTTATGCTTAAAAAGATAACGGATTCCCCGATTATGGATACTCTGGTATAGATCATTTCCCCATAATAGCTCCAAGGCGGTAAGTCATTCCCTTTTCTTCAGGGCTTGCAGCCAAATGGCCCTGATCTCTGGAAAGAAAACAAAGAAAGATTCGTATCCTTATCATAGCTCATATTAATATTTTTACTGATTTTATTACACATTTTGGAAAAGGTCAAGAGGGTTAATAAAACTTTTAGACTCTAATGAAACAACCCCGATTCCTTTGATTTTTTAATCAGCGCTTTTGTTTTTCTGCTTAATGGCTCTTTCAGGAAGGTTCCAATTAATAGTGCAATGAAACCGAATAGCGTCAGGACCAGAAGGTCTCTGTAAACTCTTTCCCAAACAATGCCTCCAACAGCTTCTCTCATTAAATCAATGGCATAAGAGAAGGGCAGGAAGGGGTGGATGGTTTGGAAAAATTCAGGAAGCAAGGCGGTCGGATAGGTTCCGCCAGCACCCGCAATCTGAAGCACCAGCAAGACAATCGCCATGGCTTTTCCTACATCGCCAAATACAGATACTAATGTATAAACAATTAATATAAACACTAAACTGCTTATCAGTCCAAACAGGATAAACCATACTGGTTCAGCTGCATCCACTCCGAGAATTAAGATATTCCCTATTGTCACTACGAGGGCAGCTGCTTTAGTGCTGTTCCGATAGTCTCAATATTCTGAAGTGAACCCGCTATCTGCTCTTTGATTTGATTGCTAATTTCCTTTCCCTGGTCCAGGTTCAAATCAGAGGATAGAACCGAAGAGATAAAATTGTTCACCTTTACAGCCATATTCTTGACCTTCTCCAGATTCTCCTGAATTTGGGGTTCCATTGCATTCAGACGATTCTCAGCCTCATTTATAAATTTCATCGTTTCATTAATGGTCTGCAGACCGCTGCCTGTTGCGCGTTTGGCATCAGGAATGAGTGCTTGTGCCTTATCAATCATTTTTTTTGCATTTTCCGCATCAGACAGGGAGCTGCTTAATAAGGAATGAATATCAGGAAGCTTTTCCTCTATCTGAAAAACATACTCTTCGAACCGCTTTATATCCGGGAGGTCTCTTTCAATCTCCAGACCCAATTCATTAAACTTCTCAAAAATAGTGCCGTTAACGGTTGAGATGAAATTGCTTGTAACCGTATCGACTATCCCGCCTGCACCTTTTTCTGTGATTTTAGGTGCAATGGCATTGACTTTTTCATTCACATAATACTCGATTTTCGCTTTTTCGGGCTGGTCTTCAATGACGGTTCCCAGCTTCTGGGAGAAATTATCCGGAATCACAATGACAGCAAAATAGTCGCCGTATTCCACCTTATCCATCGCGTCTTTACGGTTATCAAAGTGCCAGTCCATATCATCGTTCTTCTTTAATTCCTTGACGATGTCATCTCCAATATGTATTTCCTTATCACGAACCACTGCTCCGGCATCTTCATTCACGATTCCTACTGGAAGCTGATCCGTTTGACTATAGGGATCCCATGAAGCCTCGATGTTAAACCAGGCATATAAAGAAGGCAGTAACGTCAAGCCTCCGATTAATACTGCCGCAACCCAATTAGTAAAAATACTTCTAATATCCATTTTGTAAATTTTCCACATGCTGTTCAGTCCAATCTGCTTGTCTTCCTATAGATTTTGTGAATAATCCATTAAATATATTCAGGACCGCTGTTAACAACAATTTTATACCTTTAAAAAAACCGGGTAAAAACAGAAGGGGGAGGGAAATTCAATTAGGGGCTAAAGGAGCAGGCTCATTCGGACAAGAGGAGAAGAAACCTGAGCGAACGAGTCCGGACTTGGCGCTCCTTCAGACAGGGGGGAGCTGCGAGCGAACAAGTCCGATTTTTGGTGCTCATTCAGAAAGTTAAATGATCCAGCTTCCCTGCTTAAGAACTCATTACTTTTATAAAATCTTCAATAAATCCCTGATAATTAAAATCCAGAAAAATATTTTTATTCTTTTCAGAAGGCTTGGAACTGACTCTGAAATCAGCAATGGAAGTACCTCTTCCTTCATCCGCTGTTAGTATTTTCACATCTCTTCTAATAGAACGTCCCATTTCCGGGTTGACCATGAGGAAGAGAGTTACAACATCATGTAATGGAGCACCGTTAATTCCAGGAATAAGTTTTTTATAGGCTTCTATATAATATTCCATCACTTCATCCATAATTTGAATCACTGGATTGTCAGTCATTTCCTGAATCATTTTAATATGCTCCATTGTGATGATAGCTTTGTTCGTGACGTTAAGCGGAACTACATAGATGTTATCTAAATTTGCCAATACTAGCTGAGAAGAGATAGGGTCACCATAAAAATTGGCTTCTGCTGAGGGTGTTACATTACCAGGAACCAGAAAAGCCCCACCCATTATAAAAAATTCTTTAATGTTGTCTGAAATATTTTCCCCTAATATAAATAGTGCAGCTAATGAGGTATTTCTCCCCACATCTACTATAGTTACGTCCTGGTTCTCCCTTATAATGGTGTAGAGCTCCGAGAAATTGGTCAGTTCCCCTTTTGCATCCTCTGGAGGCCGTATAGGGCCCAATCCCTCCTCTCCATGAATTTCAGGATAGAACCTGGGAATTTCCCCTGATGAAGGGCTATTAGCTCCTCCGATAATAGGGATATCCGGTCTGCCGGCCAGTTTGAGCAAATAGGCGATGTTATCTGTTGCCTGTTCTTTTGTAACGTTCCCATAACTCGATACGATAGCTAGCACATTTATGCTTGGATTAAGAAGGGCATATATGATGGCAATGGAATCATCAATCCCTGGGTCAGCAAACAAAATGATGTTTTTCATTTTCTATTCCCCCAATACTAAATATCCATTTCTATAACATATCAAATAGGGAAGCGGGTTATGTCATTAAGGTGGTTAACTTTAGGTGAAAAAGCTGTCAGGGCAGGTCTGATAATATTTGCAGAGGCTTTCAACATGATATTGACAAACATTTCAAAAAAATATATGATAAAAATCCTGCCAATTTTACATTGGCCTAAGGGGACTGTGAAAAGTTCATTCTTCTTTGAAAAGGATGGGTAACTATGAATAAAGAGCAATTGATGGAAAGTGCACGCAGTATGAAGGAGAAAGCCTATGCTCCCTATTCCAAATTTCCGGTTGGAGCAGCATTATTGCTAAAAGACGGCACTGTCATTAATGGAGTGAATGTGGAAAATGTTTCGTTAGGTGCAACGAATTGTGCCGAGAGAACAGCTATTTTCACTGCAATTGCGAACGGTTACAAAAAAGGTGATTTTCAAGCTATTGCTGTAGCGGGCGATACGGCAGATTTTCTTCCGCCATGCAGCATCTGCAGACAAGTGTTAGCCGAGTTCTGTATGCCGGATATGCCAGTTTACTTAACGAATGAGAAAAAAGAAATCTTAGAATTGACATTAAAGGATTTATTGCCGTATGCATTTACGGATTTAGAGATGTAAAATAAATGGAGGGCAAGCTTTGAGAGATATTCATCAAAGCTTGCCCTCTTATTTTCTCGTGAACTAGTCTTCACCTGCAATAACCACTCTGTTTCTTCCCTCGTGCTTTGCCTTATATAACGCTTGGTCAGTTCTGTTCATTAATTCCGAAAAGCTGCCGGCTGCAGCGGGAAAGCTGCCGATTCCCATCGATACAGTGATTGGGTTTCCGGATGGGCTTGTGGTGCATTCAGTTGTTTTCCTTATCCGTTCTGCAACGATTTCGGTAATGTGAATACCGGTTTCGGGAAGGATAATTAAAAATTCTTCCCCGCCAATGCGGAAGCACAAATCACTTGCCCTCGTTTCCTTCTTAACCAATTCAGACAGAAATTTCAACACTTCATCTCCAACTTGATGCCCAAATTGGTCGTTTACAGCTTTAAAATGGTCAATATCAAATAAGATGATTGAGTATATATCAAAATCATTAATCTTTTTTTCTAAAAAGCGGCGATTATAGAAGCCAGTCAGCGGATCCAGATTCGATTCACTCTCCGCATCAGTCAGTTTTGTCTGATAAAAATCAACAGCTACTAATATAGCACGCTTCAATTCCTTTAACTCATAATACCAGCCGGGAATGTAGGGCGCAGGGCTCGATGGTTCTGTGGTAACCTGCTTTGCGTAAGAAGCTAAATTCCTGATGGGGTTCACTATTTTTTTCATCATGATCAGGGTCAGGACAAAAACAAACATCATAAATGGAATGGCTATCAGGGTAACTTGCTTGGCCATTTCCATGGCTGGCTTCATCACAGACTTTTTAGGAGTCTGGGATATAATTCCCCATTTACTTGTTGAGGTAGCAGAGGCATATCCGGCAAACATGGATATACCTTTGGTATTCGTGACTTCCTGATTTCCGTTCTTTCCTTCTAAAACTTGCTGTACAACTTTGTTTTCTTTCACATTATCGTTAATTCTATTTTTATCCGGGTGATATATAATATTTCCTTCAGAATCAACCACATACACATATGAATCGTTTTCATGCTTGGGATGCTGCCCCAGAACCTTGATCAGACTGTTTTCTTCATGTAAATAGATAGTTCCGGCAAGAAATCCCCCATATGATCCATTATCATCAAAAACAGGGACAGAAATAAGCATTATTAATTTTCCGGTCACACCTACATATGGCTTTGATATTAAAGGAACTTTCTTTTCCAGAGCTTCATTTGCACCGACACTGTTCAGTTTAGTCCCCTCTAAAGCCATATCAGGTGCAGATGCTGCAATACGACCAGTTTTGTCCACAAAAAATATAGAATTAAAAAAGGTAGTCGACTGCAAAATAAATTCTAACTCCTCATGGATTGCATGGGAATCTGCAGTCAAATAATCCTCATTTTTTGCTTCCATCGTCAGATTTTTAATCATATTTCCAAATAAAGAATCCGTTGTAGCTGCCAGTTTTTGAGCATAATATTGATTCTCTATTAAATAATTTTTCTCCAGGTTGTTCTTGCTTACCACTGCACTTGAAATGATACTTCCGGCTAAGGTGCCGAGCATAGCAAAAGCCAGTAAACTCAAAATAAGCCACTGGATGCTTAATCTAATAGGTTTTTTCATATCTCTTCACCAATAAAAAAAGTGCTATTTATAGTACAAATAACCTAATAGAATATACCATATGACTTTTGAGCCTCACAACATTCAATAAGCAGGATTTCCAGGGTGGAGATTGTGGAAGCAGCTCTTTTCTATAGAACTAGCGGGAGTAATAAGAAGGATTTTCCAATAATTTATAGAAATCATTTTCGGCAGAAGAATTTAAATATAAATTTATCAGAGCATGTAGTATAACACCTGCTTACTATGCAAGAGGGCCCATTCAGTGATTTTACGAGCAAGGTCTTCTTGTGTGAGGAGGTGATGACATGGAAGAAAAGGATAAAAATCAAGTGAATAAAAAAGCGACGTGGACAATTTGGGGTTTAGCATTTGGTGCAGGTGTGGGGGCAATATTGGGAATCGCAGCATACAATCAGCAGTGGCTGGGTTGAGTAAAGGGGTTTAAGAACGGGGGTTCCCACATCTAAAAGTGTAGGAACCATTTTATTTTATCTATCCATATCTATAGCAAATGTTTCCTTAAGTCCCTTCATTCCATGAGGGGTTATTTTGATGGCGCGGGTTTTAGGGATGCGCTGTATCCAATTTCGTTCCAGAAGTTTCTCCAGGATGGCATTCCCCAGTGCGCCTGCAAGATGATGGCGTCTTTCGCTCCAGTCCAGACATTTATGGGAAAAAGAGCGGCGCTTCTTTTTCAATGAGGTCAGGTCTATTTGCATGGAGTGAAAAAATGCTTTTCCATCTTCCGTAATATTAAATGTATCATCTTCTTCTGTAATAAATCCTTTTCTTTTTAACGATTCAGTTAGCTGCACACCTAAATTTCCAGCGAGATGATCATAGCACGTCCTGGCAAAGCGGATCGCTTTATCTTCAGAGGCATGTTTAAAAGATTTAATTTCTGCAGCAGGCGCAATAGATAGAAAGGATTCCATCACTTGGGCAACTTCTTGATTCATGATGCCATAATATCGGTGCCTTCCCTGTTTTTCTGCTGAAACCACTTGAGCATCCAGCATTTTTTTGAGATGAAAGCTGGCCGTTTGCGGTTTAATCCGGGCCATATGGGCCAGTTCATTTACAGTGTGATACCGGCCATCCAATAAGGCGGTTAGTATGGCTGCCCGACTTGGTTCACTGACCAAAGAAGCGACTTTTGCTACATTTGAATTCATATTCATATCTTATTCCTCCATGTAATCCATATTTCGATGATAATTGAAATATTTACCCCTTACAATGATATTCGTAAAAAAGTTCAGGAGGAAACTGCAATGAAAAAGGAAGAAAACCAAATAATCACCAAGTCGATTCAGCCTAAAATCTTATATTATGGAACTCCAGTGATATTGTTAACAACACTTAATGAAGATGGGACATCCAACATCAGCCCCTTATCCTCGTCATGGGCATTAGGGGAATGCATTGTCCTTGGAATCGGGGAAGGGGGAAAAGCATTGGATAACCTTCGCAGTCATCCTGAATGTGTTGTAAACGTTCCTCATCCTGGCCTTTGGGAGAATGTAGAAGCTTTAGCCCCGCTGACAGGCAAGAACCCATTACCGGAATATAAAAGGATCAATTCATTCCGTTTTGAAAAAGATAAATTCTCAGCAGCCTCCCTTACGAAGAAGGAAGCAGAAATTGTAAAGCCCTTTAGAATCCTGGAATGTCCACTTCAGATCGAGAGCAGGGTGGAGCACATTCGAGTTCCGGAACATGACTCTCACTTTGCCATTGTGGAAGTAACGGCATTAAAGGTCCATGCGCATACATCCATCCTTAAGGATGATCATCATGTGAACCCTCATGAATGGAGTCCCCTCATTTATAATTTCAGGCACTACTATGGACTGGGCGAACATCTTGGGAAAACATTTCGGGCATAGTTCTATGGAAATTAATCACTTTTGCTAACTGTTTAGAAATATTTCATACATATTTTAGAAAGTTTTAAGATTTATGTGATATAGTTCTTTTAATTTCTTAATCTGGATAATAGGTTTATAAAACTATCTTGAATGCTAAGAATAAGGTATGATCTGATGAAAATTTTTATAACAGAGTGAGTGAAACAGATGTCCATTAAAATGAGGTTTCTGCTGTCTTATATTGGAGTGATTCTTTTTTCAATCACTTTATTATTGGCAGCAGGTTTTTTAATTATTTTTGCCATAACAGGTGATGTAAGATCTATAGAGCATCTTTATAAAAAATCGTATATACAAAAACCTTTAACAACAGTTGAAGAAAGTGTGTTTCTCGATTTAAAGCTTTTTGCTAAGAATAATCCGAACCAGCTCCTTAATGAAAAGGAGCTCAAAAAGATTGAGCAGGAGGATATCGGGATAGTTGTTAGAAAGGGTACCAAAGTCGAGTACGCTTCCCCTGCTCTTAACAAGCAGGCATTGGTTAAATCTCTTCCGGGGTTTGAAGAAACAAACATTAACACGCGAGACACCATTAAACTCAACGACGATTTATTTACGTATGTGAAGTTTGATTTTTATTTTCCGGATAAGAGGGAAGGAAGTGTTTTCGTATTAAGAAAGGCCAGTTCCTCTGCTGAACTCATTCGAGAATTGTTCCCTATTTTATCCGGACTTTTACTGTTCCTGTTTATTATGATTATTGGTATATTGAATTTTTTAGTTTCACGAAGCATTATTAAACCTATCTCATTTCTTAAAGAAGGTGCCGAAAGAATTAAATCAGGAGATTTAAATTTTGAAATCAAGGCGACTTCAAATGATGAAATCGGACAGTTAAACAGGGCGTTTGAGGAAATGAGAATAAAGCTAAAAGAATCGATAAGCCTCCAGCTTCGGTACGAAGAAAATCGAAAAGAGCTTCTGACCAATATTTCTCATGATTTGAAGACACCTATCACTTCGATTATTGGATATGTAGAGGGGATTAAAGATGGTGTAGCCAATACCCCTCAGAAGATGGAAAAGTATTTGTCGACTGTGTACTTAAAAGCAATGGACATGGATTCATTAATTGATGAGCTGTTCCTATTTTCCAAGCTGGATTTAAAAAAAGAACCATTCCACTTTGAGACTATCGAACTGGATAAATATATGAAAGACTATGCAGAAGAACTTTATTTGGATTTACTTCAGCAAGGAATCCATATGGAGCTTCATCTTTTGAATAAACCAATCTGCGTGAAAGCGGATAGAGAGAAATTGAAACGAGTATTGGCCAACTTAATAAGCAATTGTGTTAAATATATGAACAAAGACAGGAAGAAGATTTCTATTTCTCTTCATGAACGATTAGGCGATGTAATTGTTAAAGTAGAAGATAATGGGCAAGGGATAGAACCCTCTGCCTTGCCAAATATTTTTGAACGTTTTTACCGTGCTGAACAATCAAGAAGTTCCGAGACAGGCGGAAGCGGCTTAGGACTTGCGATCGCGAAACAAATAATTTTGGAGCATAGAGGGGAAATCTGGGCTTCAAGCAAGATAGGTAAAGGTACAAGTATATTCTTTTCCCTAAAGAAAGGTGAAAAAATATGAAAAAAATATTGCTTATTGAAGATGACGTTAGTATTGCAGAATTGCAAAGAGATTATTTAGAAATAAATAAGTTTCGTGTCGATATTCAACATTCTGGTGATGAAGGACTCCAGCAGGCTCTTCAAGAGCACTATTATTTAATTATTTTAGACATCATGCTTCCAGGAGTAAATGGGTTTGAAATATGTAAACAGATACGCGCAGTTAAAAACATTCCTATCTTGTTTGTGTCAGCTAAAAAGGAGGATATCGATAAAATTCGGGGTCTCGGTTTAGGGGCGGACGATTATATTACCAAGCCTTTTAGTCCGAGTGAGCTGGTAGCCAGAGTGAAAGCACATCTTGAGCGATATGAGCGTTTAGCTGGAAAGCAAACTCAAACAAATACAATTTTCGTTCATGGAATATCAATTGATAAGTCAGCGCGCAAAGTTTATATTGACGGAGAAGAAACTCCGTTTACAACAAAGGAATTTGATTTATTAGTATTTCTTGTCATGCATCCAAATCAAGTATTGAGCAAAGAACAGCTTTATGAAAAGATTTGGGGGCTGGAGTCAGCTGCAGATGTTTCAACAGTCACCGTTCATATCAGAAAAATACGAGGGAAAATAGAAGGAGACCCTGCACAGCCGAAATTCTTGGAAACCGTTTGGGGAGCCGGTTATCGATTCAATGTTTAATTTATTTTATGTGTTTATTTAGACCCGTCACAAAGGTGGCGGTTATTTTTTTATAAATATGAAGAAAATTTAAGATTAAGTTTATCTTTCTTTAAGAATTTATTTAGAGGGAGTTTACATTTTGGTACTAACATAATAGAGGCAGTAACTAATCAGAGTCATTTTATTTAAAGAAGATAGGCAGGTGAAGCAGTTGCGGGGTTGGCTAACAATAGTGATTGGAGGCTTGATCCTCCTTCAAGGCTGTGTCTCGGATAATAATGCAGATACAAAAACACAGGAAAAAGAGGTAAGGGAAGATATGGATATGAGTGAATTATTGCTTCAAGCTGCAGAGCGCAGAGAAACAGAAACAATAAAGAGATTGATAGAGGAAGGTGCTGGTCTAAATAAGAAGGACTCAGACGGACGAACTGCTGCAATGATTGCAGCTTACAATAATGATGTCGAAACCGCTAAAGTCATGATTAAAGCGGGGGCAGACGTCAACATTCAGGATAACATGAAAAACAACCCTTTCTTATATGCCGGTGCAGAAGGGTATGTTGAGATTCTAAAGCTTACGATCGAAGCAGGTGCTGATCCGGCGATAGTGAACCGTTATGGTGGAACTGCATTGATTCCTGCTTCCGAACATGGCCATATAGATGCCATCAAGGAGCTTCTGTCCAAGACAGATATTGATGTAAATCATGTAAATGATCTCGGCTGGACAGCTTTATTGGAAGCAATTATTTTGAATGATGGAAATGTAATACAGCAGCAAACTGTGCAATTGCTAATCGACCACGGGGCGGATGTGAATATTCCGGATGGAAATAATGTAACTCCTCTGCAGCATGCACGTGAGAAAGGATTTAAAGAGATTGAACGTATTTTGTTAACAGCAGGAGCAAAATAGGCCTGTAATTATTAAGACCCACCAAAAATGAGAATGAGGTGTCATAAAAATGAACAAAAAGGCAAAAGCAATAACATCAATCCTTCTTGGATTTACATTAGTAGCAACGGGGTGCAGCGCTGGTGCAAACGCCCAGGAAAATCATAGTAAGCAGAAGCAGGAACAAGCGGTTAAAGAGACTAAAAAGAATCAATTAACCAAGGGACAGGAAATGGCTAACATTCTCAGCAGCACAAATTGGCAAGGTACAAGAGTGTATGACAAAAATAAGAACGACTTAACAAAAGAGAATGCAAACTTCATTGGTCTTGCGAAATATGATGTGAAATCAGGAAGATATGAATTTTTCGATGTGGAGACGCGCGAAAGCCGCGGCGATAAGGGAACGTTCTTTATCACCAACGATGGGAAGAAGAGAATATTAATTTCAGAAACAATGAATTATCAAGCTGTTGTTGAAATGACAAAACTAAATAAAGATATTTTTACTTATAAAAGAATGGGAAAAGATGCTAATGGCAACGACGTAGAGGTATTCGTTGAACATGTTCCATATAAAGAAAATGAGCTTTCTTTTACTGATCCGGACAAGCAGCTGGATGCTGTTACGGGAGATATTGTTAAAGACATAGATGGAGATAAAATTTTAGGCAGCACCCTCTGGAACGGAACAAAGGTATTAGATGAAGACGGCAATGATGTAACAAAGTATAATACGATGTTTATAAGTCTGGCAAAATTTGATGACAAGACTAATAAATATGAATTTTTCAATCTTGAAACAGGTGAATCCCGCGGTGATTTTGGCTACTTTGATATTGTGAACGAAAATAAAATAAGAGCCCATGTTTCAATTGGAGCTAATAAGTATGGTGCAGCGCTTGAACTTACCGAACTTAATAAGAATAAATTTACGTATAAAAGAACGGGTAAAGACAAAGATGGCAAAGATATAACGGTGTTTGTTGAACATGAACCTTATAAGGGTGATTTTAAACCGAAATTCACTAAATAATAAACATCAAAAAGGAATGGATTTTCCGTTCCTTTTTGTTTACTTTAAACATAAACTTTTCTTATTGGAAACCATTAGTATGTTTAAGAAAAAGCATACCAATGCAATGAAAGAAGGAAATACTAAAGAAGAAATGAATGAAATTAAAGATAGATATAAATAGATTTAATGGGGGATGCTATGTCAAAGTATATTAGTATTTTTTTCTTATTTGCAATCGTAAGTGTCTTACTCTTTTTTATATTTGGTTCAGTATTCATGGGTGGAGGCAACCCGGCAGTAGAAGCGGTTTATATATTTGGAACAATAGTTGTATTACTGCTATCGTTTATAACATCACAGCTTTTCTATTTAATAGATTTGTTTAAGAACCGGTAATTCCCTGTCTTTATGACTATACAAATATATTGAAGAAAAGTATCATTTTTTGGGGAGTATGCTGAGGAGAGTTGCTATGTGTATATAGTTAATAAGACAATCAATGCAATAAAGTCCGATCGGTTAGATAATCATGGATTCTTTTAACTGGAAGAATAACTATTAGATTGAGGTGTCATGAATGATATTAGTCAGTTCTTGTTTAGCAGGGTTGGAAGTGAGATATAACGGCACTCATTGCTTAAATCAAAAGATCCGTCAAATGCTGGACCAGAAGCAGGCAATCACTGTTTGTCCTGAGGTGCTTGGAGGTTTTTCAACACCAAGAGAACCTGCTGAAATAATAGATGGTGATGGAGCAGATGTTCTTGATGGCAAAGCTAAGGTAATTGAAAAATCAGGCAGAGATGTTACGGATTTGTACATAAAAGGAGCCTATATTACGCTAAGAAAAGCCCAAGAACTGCAAGTTACCACAGTGGTGCTAAAAGAGTATAGCCCCTCCTGTGGAAGTTCAATGATTTATAACGGCGAGTTTAAGGGCAACAAAATACCTGGAGATGGAGTTACGTCTGCCTTGCTTAAAAGGAATGGCATTAACGTAGTATCAGAAGAATGTTTGGCTGATTTACTTGGATGACGGAGCTCCTGGTTAGTTCCGATTACTATATTGCTGTCTTTAATGTTTAAGTTGAAAGCCTGAACCATTCTCATGCTTTGCTAAAATGCAGGCAGAGTCTAAACGGCTGAAGCAGGTTATGCTGAGCAAAAGATTTGGCCTAGTTATTTAACCAAGACCGGCTTGCCAAGTTCATCAAATGCATGCTTAAAGTCAAATGCGAAAGAAGCAGGCCCATGCTGGATATAAAAATCATATCTTTTGAAAGCTTCCTTCCAGGATACATCCGATAACATATCTGTCCACCAAACCACATAGTTTGGCTGTCTCTCTGGAAGAGGCCCAAACCACTTATTCCTGTCCAGCAATGCCTGCCTATGAAGGCCAGAATAAGTAAACTGATATAAAGACTGAAGGTTTTTCCATACTGTTAAGGTGAGAATGGGGGTACCCTCTCCTTTAATCGTTTCTTCAGGGAACTTCGCTCTATTTGGTGAGAATTCTTTTATGAGGTGCCCGGTTTTAGCAGCCTCTCGCATGACTTCATTTCCCGCTTCAAAAAACTCCCTGGAGGCAGGGTGTTCTTCTGAATGCTTCAGCCGTCCAACCGTCAAAATAGCCACAAATGCCAAGTTAATTCCTCCATTATCTTTTTTACCTACATATATTCTATAAGGACTGGACCAATACCTGGGAGACGGGATAATAATTTAATGGCTGTTGCCAGATATACAGTTCTCAAGCAAGTTTAAGAATGGGCATTTAAAATTGTAAGGTTATTTTACTTCCCTTAATCCTTTCCCTGAAAGAATATCCTGAATACCTTCCTCACAAACGCCATATGAACGCCAGGAACACGTTTCGCAAACAGTTTGTATATCTGAGGGAAGTGCATACTTTTGGATGCTCGACTCAATGTCCTTCCAATACAGGATTTGCCCAATTTTAAGTCCCAGTTTTTCTAAAATAATGGCATCTCTTGCGTAAATATCGTCGTGTTCACAGTGGTATTCACCTGAGTTGGGATACTTTTCACACAGCTGATCTGGCCCTTTTACAAGCTGTACCCATGTCCTGGGATTGTCTCTCAAGGCTTGATGCAAACGTGTCATATTTTCCACGTATTCCTGGGAATAGCCCATTCCCCGATATCCCAGTAGGCAAAAAAGATGATGGCCCCGAAGCTTATACATAAAATCACCCCAATTTAACTTTTATGTTTGAATGTTAACTAAATATAAACATAGTTAACATACTTGTTTATCATAACATTTAAAATTGGTCAGCTGAGGGTCTTTTTAGCTAACCTGGTTTACAGCCTTTCGGGGCAGGCTGTTTAAAATGGAAAATAAACTCCTGTAAATATTGAATTGCCTTTGACAAGTTGATATATTAACTTATATATATGGAATCAATGATGTGATCAAGTAAATAAGGATTGTGAAACAGAAAATATAGCCTGGGCTGAAAGCTATATCACCTCTCCTTATTGAACCCTGCCACGGAGATGTTAGTAAAGCTAACCGGGTCGTTTCGTTACAAACGTACAGAGGACTTTATATTGTGATTAAAGTCGAACTAAGGTGGTACCACGTCTATTAGCGTAAAGACGTCCTTTTGATGGACTCTTTATGCTTTTTTTATTTTTTAAATCACTTTTCAGGAGGAAGAGAAGATGTCTCAAAAACCAAACCACTTTACAAAATGGTATCTTGATACAATTCAAAAAGCTGAATTATTTGATTACACCCCAGTTCGCGGCTGTATTGCCTTTAAGCCGGATGGATATGAAATATGGGAACATATTCAGGCAGAAATGGATAAGCGGTTCAAAGAAACCGGTCACCGCAATGCATATTTCCCTATGTTAATTCCAGAAGCCTTTTTTCAAAAGGAGAAGGATCACATTGAAGGGTTCTCACCAGAACTTCCGTGGGTAACAGAAGCTGCCGGAGAGAAACTGGAGGAACGTCTGGCACTGCGTCCAACTTCTGAAACCATGATCGGACATTTGTATTCAGATTGGATTAAGAGTTATCGGGATTTGCCATTATTAATCAATCAATGGGCAAATGTATTCCGCTGGGAGAAGAAAACTCTTCCATTTATCCGCACTTCTGAATTTTTATGGCAGGAAGGCCATACGGCTCATGTGGATGAAGAAGATGCGCGTAAGGAAACCATGCAAATGCTGGCCATTTATAAAGAAGTTGTAGAAGGATTACTTGCGATTCCGGTTTATGATGGACAAAAGACACCATCAGAACGCTTTGCCGGTGCGATTGATACTTTTTCCATTGAAGCGATGATGAAAGATGGAAAAGCTGTGCAGGCAGGTACCTCACACTACTTAGGTACAAAATTTGCGGAAGCTTTCGATATCAAATATTTGAATAAAGAAAATAAACATACCTATGTCCATACTACATCCTGGGGTACGTCTACACGGTTAATTGGCTCCGTCATCATGGTTCATGGAGATGAGCAAGGTCTTGTGCTGCCTCCAAAAATAGCACCGACTCAAGTTGTGCTGATTCCAGTCGGGCCATGGAAAAAGAACCCTGCCATTATGGAGAAGCTGGACGAAATCTTTGCCGCACTAAAGGCAGAAGGAATTCGTGTCCGTCTTGATGATTCAGATCAATCACCAGGCTATAAATTTAATGAGTGGGAACTAAAAGGCGTACCTGTGCGAATTGAACTTGGCCCGCGTGATTTAGACCAAAATCATGGCTTGATGAAAGCACGTGATCTAGACGAGAAAGTTTCCGTACCATTAGAATCCATTGTAGACAGCATTAAAAAAGAGCTTGAAACCATGCAGAATCGTCTATTCGAAAAAGCAAAAGCATTCCGCTCGGAGAATTCGCACACACATATCGATACAATGGAACAGTTAGAAAAGCACATAGCAGAATCCGAATTAAATGACACCATTCCTGGCTGGATTTTAGCTGGCTGGTGCGGAGAAGACGCCTGTGAAGAAAGTGTAAAAGAAAAAACAAAATTCACAACAAGGAACATACCGTTCAACCCTCCGGCAACTAAGCACACATGCATCCATTGTGGTAAAGAAGCGAAGCATACGGTTTGGTTTGCGCGAGCGTATTAAACTGAGAATGTGAAATATAACTTGATCTTTCAGGGTCAATTATTTTAAGGTCCGCCTCACTCAGGCGGCCTTTTTTTATGAACGTCCAGGTTTCACAGTAAAGCATTTAAAAAAGTAACGTTAACATATTTTATTAAACTGATTAGTATGTTAAAATCTAAAATGTCTAAAAATTTAGATAACGTTCTTGGACAATGTTTTAATTTAGGAGGCAGATATTATGACAAACAAATATATTGGCGTGAAAATACTAAGAGGAACAGGACTAAAATAATTTTAAAGGTATTGAAAGGGGAAAATCATTTGAATCAAACCTTATTAATTATTGATGCCCAACAAGAGTTAATTGATGGGAATCTGGAAGAAAGTAAAGTTTTTAATAAAGAGCAGCTTATTGGGAATATCAATTTAGTGATTGAAAAAGCAAAGCAATGCAGTGTTCCAGTTGTATTTGTTAGGGATATAGATGTTGCTGAAGGGAAAGGCAAGGGATTTCAGGTTCACGAAGAAATTAATGTGCCTGAGGAGACAAAGTTTTTTGATAAAGCTGCAACGAATTCTTTTCATGGAACAGGACTGCTGGATCACCTAAAATCTCAAAAGGTGAAGCATGTTGTTATAATGGGGTGTAAAACCCAGCACTGTATAGACAGTGCAGTTAGAACCGCAACTATTAGTGGGTTTGATGTCACATTAGTAGGTGATGGACATTCAACAACGGACAGCGATGCCTTAAGTGCAGAACAAATTATCAAGCATCATAATGATACTCTTCATGGCCATTACAATGTGGAACATTTTTCAGTTGTCAGAAATGCTGGGGAAGACTTGTTTCATCCTATACATGATTCATATAGGTAAATTGAAATTATAGTATAGCATTAGATTCCCAATTTCCTCTAAGAAATTGGGATATTTTATTTGTGAAAGATACATATTCATGATAGGTCGTTTTTTTTAAACATTATTTTAAAGAAAATTCCGGAAAAACATATCGTGATGCTGTACAGGAAAAAAGAAACAAGGATCCGTCGTATAAGAATCAACTAGTCTCTCAATTTGAATATAATCAGTTCAGTTCACCAGAGATTACTTTGCGGACGCAATAAACAAAGGCAGTAATCGAGAAGAAGCCATTAAAGCCTGGAATGAATTAAAAAAACTGCCAGGAAGCAACAAATACAGAGGATGATTTACATAAAATAGGTTTGAAGTTAATCAATTAATTTTTGTTAATGCAGGATGGAGTTTGATTGGCAGGGATTGGTGTGGTTGAAAAGATTTGGGGCAATAACTAATTGGGGATAGATTACCTAATGGAAGTTTCATAAGGGAGGTATCCAAATGAAGATCCGGCTTACTAAATTTAGCGACAATTGGGCACACATGTTTCAAAAAGAGGCTCAATTTCTAAAAACTATCTTTGAAGATGACATTATAAAATGTGAACATTTTGGCAGCACTTCGGTCCGGGGGATGAAGGCAAAGCCTGTAATCGATATGATGTGTATTGTGAAAGACATCAAGAAGATAGATGAATTTAATGAAAAAATGAAAAACCTGGGATATGAGGCTGCTGGTGAATGGGGAATTACAGGCAGAAGATTATTTCGAAAAGGCGGAGAAACCCGATCTCTCATTTGCATTTCTATCAATTCGATAACCCCCAAATAGAACGGCACCTTGTATTAAGGGATTATCTGCGGTCCCATCCTGCTGAAGCAGCAAGGTACACTAAATTTAAGGAAGAATTAGCAAAAAGGTTTGATGACACGAGTGAGTATAGCCAAGCAAAAAATACATTTGTGAAGGAAATGGAGCAGAAGGCACTTGCTTGGTTTGCGGAAGAAGAAAATTAAATGTAGAGGAATAGCAATATGATCTCATTTCTTCACAAATATGCCATTAGGTTAAAAGGATTTTTAATCACAGCCAATGTGCTTAACAAACTTTTGGTATGCTTTTGCAGTAATCATTGAAATCAAATAAATGCTTATGAAAGAAGCAACAGATACGAAGAGTATATATATTGCTGTATAAGGTATTGGATTATCCATATTGAAAAAGGCAAATATAGTTATTAACAATGAAAGTCCTATTGCTTTTGCGGTGTGTTTATTTTGGGTGCTCATAAAATCCTCCTTTCGATTAAGCTCAATAACTGCCTGTTAGTTAAATAATATATATCTATATATTAACATATAATTCCATAAATTTTCTTTGGAAGGATTTATCTTTAAAATACCGAATAAAATTAGAAAGTCTTATATTTAGGAGAATACTATGGGGTATGTAATGGAGTTTAGAAAGGTAGTTGGAAGCCGCCAGATCGTAAAATGATTAAGGATTATATTAATTCCATATAGAAAGGAGTTCCCAGGAGGAGCTCTTTTTTCTTCGCTGAAAAACAGGGGTTTTGGGATAATTTTCTATATGGAACATGGTAAGATTAAGTTGGAAGGAGTGAGCGCAGAAAAAATAATTTTTGAATGTTTGATGATACTGAAGGTTATATTCAAAAATTGAAAAGTATAAATTTCGTTCATAAATATTAAAAGGAAGTTTGAAAATGCAAAAAAACAAGAAGTTTTTGGCAGTATTGCTAATAGTAGCATTGTCAGGTGTACTGACTGCTTGTGCAGACTCATTTGAAGAGTCGAGCAGCCAGCCAGCTAGCAACAGCTCCGCTCAAGATAAAGATGGCGGCTCAATGGATAAGGATTCTGCAGATTCAGAGGGGAAGGAAGCAAAAAACTCTTCTGGCAGCAGTGATACCACACAGCTCAGTGAACAAGAAGATACAGACAATTCATCCGCAGTCTCAAATGATGGAGAGTCAGCTGAGTCAGGCAATGATCAAAGTGAAAATCTTGAAAGTAATAAAGATGAATATCTCAAGAAACTAAACAAAATGGAAGAAGCGGACAAATACGCAGAAGCCAAGACAACCACGGCAGAATTGGTGGAACAAGAGGCGGAAAGATATAGAACTTGGGATGAGGAATTAAACAAAATTTATGGTCTGTTAGAAGAGCAGCTTGATAAAGGACAGATGGACCAACTAAGAGAAGATCAGCGGAACTGGATCCAACAAAGAGATGAAACTGCGAAAAAGTCTTCTCTAAAATACAAAGGCGGATCGATGGAGCCATTGGAATATGTAGCTACACAAGCAAGTCTTACAAGAGAGAGGTGTTATTTGTTAGTTGCAAAGTATATGAAGTAAGTCAACACTGACGAGTTTGTTGATTCTTCAATTTGAACTAAAATAATGAGTGAAAGAGCTGTAGATCCAATTGGGAATGGCAGCTCTTTTTCTTCTTCGACAGACGGTGCAGTGTAATGTAGTGAAATTTTATGGATTACTGGATTTAACTCAGAGAAGGGGTTATAAGGTTGGAATGTAAAGAGATCACTAAATATTACTTGATTAATGCTTTTACAAAAGAAGAGTTTAAGGGCAATCCCGCATCTGTTGTTTTACTGACAGCAGACAAATCTGAAGCGTGGATGAAGTCATTTGCAAAAGAAATTAAACAGCCAATTACAGCTTTTATTTCGTTAACAAATAATAATGCATACCAGCTTAGATGGTTTACCCCCACTCAAGAAATAGATTTATGCGGACATGGAACATTGGGGGCTGCCCATGTTTTGTGGAGTGAGGGTATTGTAAGGGAAACAGCAATCAATTTTCATACTAAATCAGGCATTCTTAAAACTGAATTGTCAGGGCATCAGATTATGATGAGATTGAAGATAAAAGAATCCTGTCCAATCGATGTAAGTGTTAAACTTCAACAGGTTTTTAATTTCCCTATCAAAGCTGCTGCCTGGGCAGAGGATCGGTATATTATTGAATTTGAGAATGAAAATATAATTCATAATGTCGAACCAGATTATGAATTAATAAAGGAGCTAAATGGCCCGGGAATCATAATTACCAGCCGGGGATTGGGGAAGTATGATTTTGTTTCAAGATACTTCGCTCCCAAGATTGGAATTAAAGAAGACTTTGTTACTGGTTCAGCACACTGTGCATTAGCCTCTTATTGGAGTAAGCTTCTTAACAAAGCAGATTTTACCGCTTATCAGGATTCAGAGCGTGGGGGTGAAATAAAATTAAGAGTGGTAGAGGACACTGTTGAACTGATAGGGGAATGTGTAACTCTTTTAAGGGGACAGATATGTATTGGCGGAGAAAATAATATAGTTGCTTAATAGATAATTCCTCATTGTTGAACCATCCTTGGTAAGGTGTTGTTCACATAAACATCAATTGTGGATCAAGTTTTTTTCAGAGGGAGTCGAAGTGGGCTTGTTACATAGGTTTGATAATTTTTTCACTGAATATGAAACCTTCAGCACAAAAGGCGGAATAAAGTAAAAATTGAAACTATTTAAAGTTTCAACCGTATATTTAAGTAAAAGGATGTGTGGAGTTGAAGCATCTAACTATCGGAATCGTTTTATCAATAAAGCCTTTTTAACCAGGGGGATTGAACCTATGTGGTGGCTATTGATTTTTATTGTTGGAAATATACTATTTGCTTTATTTATTGATTGGAGACGCAAGAAAAACAATAATAACCCTCCCGTCCCAACAAATCCTAACGCAAAACCAGGAGAAAGTTCAAATTATATGATGGGAGATAATAAAGACACAGGAGGATTTCAGTAATTTTATGAACTAATTGTTCGTTGCTCCAGGTACCTGTAGGTGAACAAGTAAGTCATTGAAAGTTTAGGGGTGAATTTATGGAGAAATTCATAGTGAAAACAGGGATATATTCATTTATTGTCTCCTTTTTCTTATTGGTGGCCTTTATGAAGCGGATAGAAAGCACAACTGATGCCGGTGGTATGACTTCAAGTGTTATAACACCTTATCCTGAGTTCTTTTTTACTATTTTTCGATATTCTGTAATCACTTCTATCATTGCAGTTCTCATTGCAATTGCTTATTTGTTTTCAATAAAGAAAAATGAATAACATACGCAGGCTGCTAATCCAGGCGGCTTTTTTTTGAACAAAACTGCTAAAGAAAATCCTGATAATATTATGGCGAACCTTTCTTTTTGATGCTGATTTTGTTGATCAGATCTTTTATGAAAAACAGACAGAAGCGGAACCGGAACCGGCACTTATCCGCAAAAGGGTAAGTGCCTTTATTCTAAAAAATTTATAGAAAAATGAAACCTATATCTAACTCATTCGTCTTAGCATTAAAGTGAAAATGGGGTGGGGAGTGTGTGAGAAAGGTCAGGGATGAAGGCCCATTTGAAGATCGTGATGCTTGGCTGGAGTTTATTATGGATGAGTATGGTGAACGGCTCACAAAGCTGGCTTATAACTATGTGAAGGACTGGAAGCTGGCGGAAGATATTGTTCAGGATGTATTTATAGCGTGCTACAAAAATTATGACAAACTCGGTGAAGTGATCTCCTTTAAATCATGGATTTATCGGTTGGCTATTAATAAATCAAAGGATGTCTTGAAGAGTTACGCGTTTCGAAAAGTAGTAATGAATTCAAGCCTGTTTACTCTATTTTCTTCAAAAGAATTGTCGCCGGAAAAGGATCTGCTAAAGCGCAGCGAGAAAGAATTTCTTTCCTTGTGTGTATTGTCATTGCCTGTGAAGTACCGGGAAGCCGTTACGCTTTATTACTATGAAGAATGTTCGATTGAAGAGATCCAAGGAATATTAGGCGTGAACCACAATACGATCAAAACCAGACTGAGCAGAGGCAGGCTGAAACTGAAAAATATGATGGAGAGGTGGGGATATAATGGAGAGCAAGCTTAAGCAGCTGCGGAGGGCGATGGACTCGACGACTCACAAAGGTGACCACTTTACGGAATTTCAAAAAATGAATATTAGAAAAGCCGTCCATACAGATAGAAGAGTGAAGCCAAACAGACCCAATAAATTCGTTATATTCGCTATTTCCACTTTTGCCATCTGTCTCCTGGCATTCATCGTTTCAACTGAAATTTTGGTCAGGCAAAATCCAGAAAAGATAAATGGCGGCACGAATAATGAATGGAAAATACGGCATGAATATAAGGTGAATCAAAATATAAAATTTAGCATACTACCCGATCCTAATCTGAAGGCGGGAACACCTTATGGCAATATTTTTAGTTTCGCAGAGCCTTTTGACACTTATAAAGGAAAAGAAATTTCTATTTCTGCCCTTCATAAAGAAACAGGTGAGAGAATACAAGTTTTGCCTCATCAAGAAGTAACAGAACCTTCTCCTGGATACCCAAGCTTGCAGAGGTTCACGACTACATTCACACTTCCTTATGAGGGCATGTGGAAGTATGAAGTGTATCTGGATGGCAAAGCCTATGGGGATGTTGTTGTCAGTGTGGCTGAAAAAGCAAAAGACGCCGCTATTACTTTGCCAAAGGACATACCTGATTTTGTTCAAGTAAGCGATTTTGACAATATTGATTGGGAGAGAAAAGCTGTGGAGTTCGGTGACAGGGGCATTATCGGAAATGAAAACAAGTCCGGTGTAATTGGCGCTGACATGCCAAGTTTAAACGGCCAAAAGTGGATGTGGCATCTTTGGGGAGTAGAAGATGCAGATCTGACGATAGTTGGTTTTCATAAAGAATCGCAAACTGTCCATAAAGTATTAAATGGAATGGGATGGACCATTCGTGCTTATGGTCCAAACAACGGGGCAGATGCACATACACCATCGTCTGTTAAATTTCCTAAAAAGGGGGAATGGGCCATTTTGCTTTATGTGGATGGGGAGTTATTTGATCAATTGATTTATGATATAGATGAATGATTATGCTTCTAATCTTACACTTCAGCAGCTGCTTGATCTTAATAGCAATTGAATTAACAGTTCAGTTGAAAGTTTTAATTTATTGGAGGTCTTTTATGAAACCGCGGATATCAGTTATCACATTAGGTGTAGATGATTTGGAAAGGTCCTTACATTTCTATCAGAATGGTCTTGGGCTCCCGACACAGGGCATAGTAGGAAGAGAATTCGAGCATGGTGCTGTTGCGTTTTTTGATCTGCAATCAGGATTAAAACTGGCAATTTGGAACCGTAAAGATATCGCTCATGACACAAGCATAAACCAGACAGGAAAAAGCCCAACTGAATTTACGATTGGGCATAATGTTGGGAGTAAAGAAGAGGTAAATACGGTAATGGAACAGGCTGAAAGTGCGGGTGCGGTTATTACGGTTCAAGCTCACGACACCTTTTGGGGTGGATATTCTGGGTACTTCCAAGATCCAGATGGACACCTGTGGGAAGTGGTTTGGAATCCTGCCTGGGAACTTACAGAATAAGTCCATAGAATGTCTTTTACAAAATAGGTACAAGAGCTGAAGATCAAGCTTGTCGATCGTCAGCTCTTTTTTTCATCCAGCCCTCTTATTCTGAAAAAGCTTTTGAATAATGGACTACCCCTGTAGCATTTTTAAGAGCATTCTCTGCCAATTCCAGAGCCATGAACACTTCGTCAGGTACTTCAAACGGGGCATGGATATTCCAAAGGCTGGCTGGCTTAAAGCCGAACTTTGGATAGTAATCCTTATGGCCCAGAACGATTATGGATTGATATCCGGACGCTTTAGCCTTGTTAAGTGCAGCTCGAATTAATTGACTGCCGATGCCTTTTCCCTGATAACCGGGAGCAACAGAAACGGGGGCAAGTGCCAGAGAATCTGCAGCCTTCTCACAATCAGCTATTGTAATTTTTGATAGAAGTATATGACCCACAACTTCCTTAGCCTGAGTTAACGCTACTAAAGAAAGCTCCGGAATAAATGCGTCCGAATTTCTGATTCTTTTAACAAGGAGATGTTCTGTCTTGTCGCTGTATTCTTCATTTAAAAAAGCTTCCTTAATCATTTCTTCCGTGGAATGATAGTCTGCAGGGAGTTCTTGCCGAATTAAAATATCCATTTATAGTCTCCTGTTCTTTAAGTGATTTATAAAGTTCGATATAAATGGCACTTTCTCATGCAGGCAGCCATGTAGAAAGTGTTACTCCTCCAGCTCTAAACATAAGTTCAACAAACAAAAACCTCCAATTTGGGATGTTTTCATTTTATTAAGTTATCGGGCAATGGTCAACGGTATCAGCACTCGTAAAAACGCCTTAAAGGAGATATTGATTTTATATTGAATATGTAGGTAATGAGCTTTATAAAGAGGTGATTTCAGTGCTTTTTCATTATCATTTTTGGACTCCGCATGTGGAAGAAACAGAAAAGTTTTACGTGAATAATGGCTTTAGGATATATCAGCGTATCGGAAAATGCCAGGGGGACTTCCAGAAATTTGATCCTCCCTTAGTATGGGATGATTTCCGGAAGAAGAATATTCTTTTTCGTATAATTGAAGCAAGAAAAGGGAGCATAAATATCACTTTTGGATATGGAAACAAGATTATATTTGACCATATAGGCTTTTTGGTATCTGAAAAGGAACAAGAACTTATATGCCTAAATGCAGATAATATGAATTGGACTGTTGATAGGGGGGAACGAAGAACGTTTATTACAACCCCTTATTCTTTTAGGATAGAACTTCAAACAAACAAAGATATAGTAGATTCGATGACTGATAACATAAAAATAGAAGAATTAAGATTAGAAACAAAGAAAAAGGGGTTAGAAGATGATCTTTCTGTTTTGTTTGGAAAGCCTGTCA
Source organism: Cytobacillus sp. (assembly GCF_964223445.1). Lineage (NCBI taxonomy): Bacteria > Bacillati > Bacillota > Bacilli > Caryophanales > Bacillaceae > Cytobacillus > Cytobacillus sp. The sequence goes on along the minus strand of NZ_CAXQGS010000104.1, from coordinate 14,075 downwards.
GCTCAATCAAGTCGGTAATTGGTGGGACAGTTACAATCAGGGAAGCTGATTTAAAGGGTTTCTCAACGAAACCATTAGTGGATCCTAATGATGTAAGGATTTTGAATTGAAGTTTTTGTATTAACTGTGTAAGAGGGAGAACTTATGAAATTCTATTGGTTTCTAGTCTTATTATTCTTTTGCACCTGGGTTATAGAATCTTTTCTATTTCCCGAACCAAGCTGGTGGACTATTTTTTCATCGGATCGTTCAACGCACACCCCTCTAATAGAGCAGCTTTCCATAATTAAAGTATTTTTCTTCACGATAACTTTTATAGGCTTAGCTTACTTATTGCATTTTATATTTCAAAAACGCAGGTAAAAGATTTTCATGCGAGTAAGTGCTGATCAAATGAATACTTCCTGATTTAATAAAGGGGGATACACCGTGGGCAGAACAGTTACTTTCTCATTTAGCAGTGCCCGGTATGAGGGTGCTAAGGCGACTGAGACATTCACTTTTGAAAAATTGGGTCTTGACGAGAGTCGGGATGATAATGCTTTGGAAAAAGAAATAGACGAAATCTTTCATGCTTGGGTATGGGATAAACTCAATATTTCTTTTAGTATAATTACTGAAGAAGAAAAAGATGAGTTGTGATGATTTTGATATATCGGACATAGGATAATAAAAATTGGACCATCATCTTTGTTCTTTCTTGAACATTCTGTGACAATCGCTAAATTATCACCTGATTATAGTATCAGGTATTATATTTATCACTATTCAATTAACCCCATTCGCACAATAATGGAGAAGAAATAATTCGACGATGAAATGGGGTATTCTTTTGAGATTTCCACAATTAAGAATTGGTCATATGAAGCCTAAATTTCCAATCATGCAGGGTGGTATGGGCGTAGGCATATCTTTAAGTGGCCTGTCGTCAGCTGTTGCGAATGCCGGAGGGATTGGAACTATTTCCGGAACAGGAATCAGCATCGAAGATTTAAGATTACATATTAGAAAGGCTAAGGCATCTCTCAAGGGTGAGGGCTATATTGGGGTGAATGTTCTTTTTGCCATGAATGATTTTGCTGAAAAAATGAAAGCGGCGATTGAGGAAAAGGCTGATTTCATTATTTCAGGTGCTGGGATATCACGAGATATGTACAGCTGGGGCAAAGAATCTGGCACACCGGTCATCTCGATTGTTTCATCTGCAAGGCTGGCAAAAATGTCAGAACGGCTTGGTGCTTCTGCTGTTGTGGTAGAGGGCAATGAAGCGGGAGGGCATTTAGGGACTGAAAGACCGCTGTTCGATATTTTACAGGAAGTCGTGGAAGCCGTTAAGATTCCTGTCATTGCTGCTGGAGGGATCATGACAGGAAGAGATATCGCTCATGCCATTCATATCGGTGCTTCCGGTGTTCAGATGGGAACAAGATTTGTCGCAAGTCACGAATGTGATGCACCATTATCCTTTAAAGAAAAGTATGTCCATGCCAAACAGGAAGATATCGTCATGGTGCAGACCACCGTAGGACTGGATGGCCGTGCCATTAAGAACCGCTTTACAGAGCAGATATCTGACAATAAAAAGGTGAAAATAACGAAATGCATCGATTGCCTGAAAAACTGCTCTTATCGCTTTTGCACAATGGATTCCTTGATAACTTCCATGGATGGGGACTGTGAGAATGGTCTCGTATTTGCAGGGGCAAGAGTCCATGAAATTAACGAAATCCTGCCTGTTCAGACGATCATCAATAACCTTAGAACGGAATATGAAGCTTGTGTATAATTTCATAATGGTGAATTGCTTCAAGTCTGGCTGCCAAATAGGCGGCTTTTTTGATTTAAAGGGTGTTTAGATGATGAAGGAATAAATCATTAAATATAGAATATCTTTTGAATGGAATAAGTGTAAAGAATGGATCGATGAATGGGAGAAGAAATATGGAGAAAAAGGGTCGTAATCATGAAAAGGCAGAGTAATTCAAATTCTTTAATCCTCGTAATCCACGAAATCTATGGAATTAATCAGCATATAAAGAGTTTTTGCGAATTACTATTAAAGCAGGGTTTTGATTTGATTTGCCCAAATTTATCAGAGCGAGAGAGACCTTTTGAATATACTCAAGAGGAAGCCGCTTATCGTCATTTTATGGAACATGTAGGATTCTCCAGCGCTGCCCGAAAAATTAAAGATTTATTATTAGATGTTAAAGATGAATACGAAAAAATATATATCATTGGATTTAGTATAGGTGCAACTGTTGCCTGGCTTTGCAGTGAAGAAGATTGTGTGGATGGAATAGTTGGATACTACGGTTCAAGGGTTAGGGATTATTTAGAGTTAACACCACAGTGTCCTGTAATGCTATTCTTTCCGCAAGATGAGCAGTCTTTAAATGTTGACGAGTTACTATTAGCTTTAGAAAAAAAGAAAATTGAAGTACATAAATTTACAGGAAAACATGGATTCAGTGATCCTTATTCCTCTAGATATGATGCAAAGTCAGACCAAGAAGCATTTAGCAAAACGATGGATTTTTTATTGCATGTTGATTGAGTATTATAAAGCTAAAGGTGAGTGTTATCTAGGGGAATTTTAATAAAAGGTTTACAGGCTCGTTCAATATTCTTAATACAAAGCTGCTAATTTAGATATAGCGGGGATAGCATGAGTGGCTATCATTGTATTTGGCGCAGGCGGAGCCAAATACTTTTTTTGTTTTGCTTGTACAAAGGTTGATTATTATACAAAGTGAAAGAGCTGAAAGTTCATTGATTCCAGCTTTTTTTAGTGTTTTAAAGTGACCATTTAGTTTGCTTCCGGTAATACTTAACTATTTACAAAAATTATCTTGAAATAATATAATGATCTAGTGATCTATGCTTAATCTTATTTTAAGAACGGGGGACCCAATATTTACAGCGGAGTTTCCGCTTGGGGTGAATCCTATCGATGGAAGGGCTTACTGTTTCCACAGTCCTAACCCGAAAGCTAACCTCGTCAGCGTTTAAGGAAACATAAGAGAATATGAAATAGTGTGAATTGACAAAATCCGCATTTTTGTCGATTTTCTTTTTTATCAGGATCATCTTTGTTTCCCTTGCCTGCGCAGCACGTATAAAACTAAACAAGAAGGTAGGGTAATTGATGAAAAAAATTAAATTAAGTTTAGCCACTCAAATTTTTATCGGTCTTATTTTAGGGATCGCTGTTGGCGGTATTTTCTATGGGAGTGAAGCGGCGCAAAGTGTCCTTCAGCCGTTTGGCGATCTTTTTATCCGCTTAATTAAAATGATTGTTGTTCCCATTGTACTATCAACAATAATTGTTGCTATTGCGGGTGTTGGAGACATAAAGTCCGTTGGTAAGCTTGGCGGGAAATCATTGGCTTATTTTATCGGCATGACCATGGTTGCCATTGTGGTTGGCCTCATTGCAGGTAATGTGATTCAGCCTGGTGCCGGCCTGAATATGGACAGCCTGCAGCAAAGCGATATTTCAAGCTATGTTGAAACCAATGAAGAGCAAGAGGGCAAGTCGATAGCGGATACCTTTTTGCATATAGTCCCAACAAACCCGGTACAGGCGATGGTGGAAGGCGATATGCTGGCGATCATCTTCTTTGCCGTTGTATTTGGACTTGGAATTGCAGCAATTGGGGATAAGGGAAAGCCGGTATTGAGATTCTTCGAAGGTACTGCCAAGGCGATGTTCTATGTGACAAACCTATTTATGAAGTATGCACCAATCGGGGTATTTGCCTTAATTGGTGTAACGATCTCCAAGTATGGCTTTGCCTCACTGATTCCATTGGGCAAGCTGGCGCTTACTGTATATGGATCCATGATTTTCTTTGTTCTTGTTGTGTTAGGAGTTATGGCCAAAGTTGTCGGGTTCAGCATCTTTAAATTACTGAAGATGATTAAAGAAGAATTAATTTTGGCCTTTTCAACTGCAAGTTCTGAAACAGTGCTTCCAAGAATTATGGACAAAATGGAGAAGGCGGGAAGCCCGAAACATATTGCTTCATTCGTAATTCCAACAGGCTACTCTTTTAACCTGGACGGATCGGTTTTATATCAGGCCATTGCCTCTTTATTTATTGCACAAATGTTTGGCATAGAATTAAGCATAGGGCAGCAAATCACATTAATGTTAGTACTGATGGTTACATCAAAAGGAATGGCGGGCGTGCCAGGCGTATCCTTTGTCGTGCTGCTGGCTACATTCAGCACAATTGGATTGCCTGCAGAAGGCCTTGCCTTTATTGCCGGCATCGACCGTATCCTTGATATGGGCCGAACAGCCGTTAACGTGGTGGGGAATTCACTTGCGGCGATTGTTATTGCAAAGTGGGAAGGTCAATTTAACCCTCCAGCAGAAGAAAGATTTGAGCAGCAAGCTTCATAATAGATTGGAAAACACTAACAAATGGCAACGTATTTGTTAGTGTTTTTTTTTGTTTTTTGTGGCATTCCATAAAGAGGGAAAGGCGGAGCAGGTTCGGACAGAAAAGCGGGAAACCGACGAGAATGAGTCCGAAGGTGGTTTATGTAAAGTTAATAATGCTCCACTTTTATCAAATAGCCCTTAATGGTCATAATTATATTATAATGGAGTAAAAACTAGGAGGAGTTAACTTGACAATGGGAAATATGGAGCTGTCACCAGAACAGCGTGATGAACTGCTGGAAACTCTGAAAGCGCGTTTTGAAAAAAACATGCATCGCCATGAAGGTGTGGAGTGGGCTGATGTACAAGATAAGCTCGAAGCCAATCCTGAAAAATTGTGGTCACTCAATGAAATGGAAGGAACTGAAGGTGAACCGGATGTCGTCCGCCATGATCAAGAGACCGGCGAATACATATTTTATGATTGTTCAGCTGAAAGTCCAAAAGGCCGCAGAAGTGTCTGTTACGACCGTGAAGCGCTGGATGCACGGAAAAAACACAAGCCGGAAAACAGCGCTATGGATTTGGCAGCTGCCATGGGCATTGAGCTTTTAACAGAAGAGCAATACCGGGAGCTTCAGGAGCTTGAACATGTAGATAAGAAAACCTCCAGCTGGGTGCAAACTCCTGAGAATGTCAGAAAACTTGGCGGGGCTATCTTTTGTGACCGCCGCTACGACACTGTTTTTGTGTATCACAATGGAGCCGATTCCTACTATGGTGCAAGGGGTTTCCGCGGCTCGCTGAGGGTTTAGATTCGAGGAATAAAAGATAAAAGGGCAGTAGTGCACTCAGACTGATTGAGGCGTTGATCCTGGAAGGGATTAACGCTATTTTTGTGGAACTACCTTAATAAGCAGATAATGAATCCATATTAAAAATTACACAATAGAGGTAATCACCCATGATTTATGGTAGATTTTGTTTTTATCAATTTTTTTTATTTTCCATACTTTTTGTTATTAACATCAACTTTGATAAATACATCAGCAAACCCTTTACACGTGTTGATTTAATTGCCATATGTATAAGTGTGCCTGTCCTAATCATTCTTTTTATCGTTGTAAGTAAGTTATACAGCCGATTCGAGGTTATTAGTTTGCGAAATAAAATATTCATTTCAATACCTATCTTTATCATATCAGTACTATTTATAGGGTTTCTTGAGCAACTGTACTTCTAACTGATTTTTAACATCTGAGGGTGTTTTTAATACCCCTTGATGCTTAAATACGTATTGAAAGGTCTGAAATGGAGTGGAACTATTTTGAGTAATGAAAACCATTCAAAATTGGAAAAATGGCGAGCAAAATATGGAGCATTATTTATTGCGTCAGGTTGTTTATTTAGTTTAATCAACAGCTGGGATAAGAATTGGATTCTTACCGGTATATTGGGATTAGGTGTTTTAATTTGTGGAACAATAGGGATTTTTGATATAGAGCGCGGGATGCAGGAAAAATATAAAAATGAGTAATTTTTTCTGTTTTAAATAGCTGCCATAAGGCAGCTTTCGATTTTTGATGTAAAGAGCCTTCAGTGGGGCCATATGTTCTTGCCCGGAGATCTGACACAATGGCCTGGCCGCTGATAACCAGAGCTATAGCAGTTATAATCAGATATAACTAATTAGAAAGGGAGATTCATAATGAAAAAGCAATACCTGTTATTTTCGTTAATAGTACTTTTTTTATTATTGGCTGGTTGTTCAAACAGTGACCAGTCTAAAAATACAGGAAAGGAGAAGCAGGAAGAAACTGGAGAAAAAGTGGAATTGACTATTTCGGCAGCAGCAAGCCTGCAGGATGCCTTGACAGATATTGAAGCAAGCTTCGAAAAAGAGCATCCGAATATGCTAGTAAACTTTAATTTTGGAGCATCTGGCTCTCTTCAGCAGCAAATTTCTCAGGGAGCACCTGCTGATCTTTTCTTTTCAGCTGCAGAGGATAAATTTGATAAATTAGTACGGGACGGACTTATTGAAGAAAAGAATGGAATTGATTTAGTTGGAAATGAACTTGTTCTGGTGGTGCCGAAAGAATCAGCAAAGGGAATTAAATCATTTAATGATCTTACTGAAGCAGATAGATTGTCTATCGGCACTCCAGAGTCTGTTCCTGCAGGGAAATATGCGAAGGAGTCTTTAGAAAATATGGGTATTTGGAAAAGCTTAGAAGAAAAAGTGGTGTATGCCAAAGACGTTCGGCAAGTACTTACATATGTAGAGACAAATAATGTGGATGCTGGAATTGTTTATAAAACGGATGCATTAATATCTGAAAAAGTTAACATTGTGGACACGGCAGATGAAAACACTCATGATGCCATTATTTATCCTTTAGGTGTGGTTAAGGATACAAGACATCCAGAGGAAGCCAAGTTATTCTATGATTATCTTCAAAATGAAAATTCAATGAGTATTTTTGAAAAGTATGGGTTTAAAGGTCTTAAATAAGTTAAATAGTCACCAGTTGTAATGGCTGCCGAGTTACCAGGAAAAACACAAACGATCCCAGCCAGATTAAATTAGAAGGCATTCCTTTTGCGGGATGTCTATTTTTATTGCAGGAGAGCTGGAATTCGCATAAAACATCAGATGACAGTATGAGGCAAAAAGAGAGCTGCCAAAAGTGGCAGCTAAAAAACGCTAAGCGGCTAGCCGATATCAAAATGACCATCCTTTGAAAATCGTCCCGCAGGTTATTTTACAATCTGTTCCCAAGTAATATTGAAAGCCAGCTTCCAAAAAATGCCCAGGCAAATAATCGCAAGCCCCAAATACAGATAGATTCCATACGGCAATAGAGTGCTGGCGAAATGAAGGCCGGCAAATAAGGCTACAATCAGCATCAATCCAAATATAATGGCACTATTGCCGTTTTGATTGTACTCATCAAAAGACTCCGAAAAGGGCAGGGTTTTCTTTAGAACCATAAAACAAATGACCGCATATAGACAGGCACTGATAAATACAGCGACAAGATCAGGCAGAATTTTTGCCCCGAACAGGAAAAGGAATAGTGCACTTAGAAGCAAGTAAACTGGCAAATATAACTTAAAGATAAATGCCTTGATGGTACCGCTGAACACCGGCTTTAGCTGTTTGAGTGGAGCAACCCGGTAAATAAAGGCACCCTTATATTTTCCTGAATACTTTAGAAGAATCATGATGGTCGGAATGATGATCAAACTAAAATAAATCGTTAAATAGGACTTGCTGTCAGATAGCTGTGCAAAATCTTCACGAAGAGTATTCATGATAAAAATAAACGGAATTACGATGGAAAAACCCAGAGACGGATAAGCCTTCAGCTTAAAGTCCCGTTCATTCCTCATCATGCTGCCGGCAAATCGGAAAACGGCTCTTTCTTCAGGTGAGCGGCAAATGGTGCTGAGAAGGAATTGTCCCGCTTTACTCCGTTTCGTTTCTTTGGCTTTTCCATGATAAGCAAGCTTTTGCAGGTTTTGCTCGAAGGTGCTGGTAAATTTCATATAAATCCAGATGGACAGGATCGGAACAATGAGTTCTAATGCTGAAAAGATGAGATAAAACGGCTGGAATGTGCCCTTCATCATCATTTCGATATTTGCCCCAAACCACATTGGAAAGATGAATATCTGCCACCACTTTGGCTGAAGCGAAACCGTTAAGTCAATTAACTCAAAAGAGCGAATAAGCAATTGATAGCCAACCATGATCATAAGGGACAGCCCAATTTGGACATAGTTGATGAGATCTTTTAATTTTTCCCCGTCAAAAAATCGCAATATCGATAAATAGATCAGTGCGGTTAAACCAACAACCAATAAATCAATCAGGATGATGTTTACGGCAGCAATCAGGAAAAATAAGAGCCCATTTTTGATAAGTCCCACTATCAAAGGGATTCCCGTAAGCGCAATGGTAAGGAAAGAAAGATAAATCGTAACATGAACCATTTTTGCCGTGCTGATCGTTTTTCGGTCGACCGGCTTTGGAAACAGGATGTTGCGGTCCCGGATATCCAGTAAAACCGAAGAGAAATCAGAAATCATGGAGGTCATAACGAAAAAGGTGAAAATCCCATAAAATAGGCTCATCTGGAAAAGATAATTGTCTCCCATTAGCACAAATGGAATCAAAAACAGCCCAAACAATACGTAAATCCATAAAGATTTTATGTACTGATTGTTCTTTTCTTTGTTGTCTTTTTTTGCATTCTGCGAGAAAATGGTGGGCACACGCCGTCCATCCATCGTTAGCTTTACTTGCAGGAGTCTTCTCATTATCTTGTAATCTACACCAAAGCTGTTGAAAATCCGCTCAAAACGATCCAATAGTTTAAGAGTGCGATAGTCCTGCATCCCTACATCTCCCTTACGATCGAAACAAATCTTGCACCAAGTTCCTTATGTTCACTGAATCCCGTAAGCTGGTTGAAAATCTGTTCAAGTGAACCTTCCGTATTTTGCTGCCTTAACTCTTCAAAGGTGCCATCAGCAGCAATTCTGCCGGCATGCAGGAGAATAATGCGGCTGCTTATTTTTTCGACCACATCCATAATGTGAGAAGAATAAAAGATCGTTTTTCCCTGTTCAGCAAGCTGTGCCATAATTTCTTTGAATATCATGACACTATTTGCATCCAGGCCATTGATGGGCTCATCAAAGAACAGAAGTTCCGGATTATGCAGTAAGCTCGAGATAATGAGAAGCTTTTGGCGCATTCCTTTTGAATAAGAAGCGATCCGGGAATGGTAGACTTCCCCTATGCCGAATAGTTCCATCAGGCTTTTTGCCTTATCACTGGCGAGGTCCGAATCGAGACCATACAATTCGCCAACAAAGGTCAAATATTCCTGGCCGGTCAAAATATCGTATACTTCAGCGATTTCCGGCACGTATCCGATTTTTCTTTTATAATCGATATTTCCATCCGAAATATCCTGGCCAAAGATTTTGACCTGTCCTGAATAGTCATCTTCAATGCCAAGCATGATTTTGACAGTGGTGCTTTTTCCAGCGCCGTTCGGGCCGATATACCCGATGATTTCCCCGCTTTTTACCTGAAAAGATACACCATTCAGCACGGACTTCGGACCATATTTCTTTCTCAAATCACTAATCTCTAATATAACTTCCCCCATCACCTTAACCCCATTTCTAAAATATTCCATTAATTCTAGTGTAACATTAGATTTGTTGTTTGCTAAAGGGGGATTTGGGAATTCCTTTTTTATTAATTGCGATGTAAAGCTGAGGGGATAAGAATTCAAGGTTAATGGAGCAGGGAGTATCCTCGCAGGCTAAAAGCCAGGTTAGTGGAAGCACATCGTTGGCTGCTTCCACTATTTACGTTTACATATTGTCTTTATGGTACAGCGAATTCAGTTCTTCACTTACTGCACTGAAGGCATTCCCATCAAGGTCAAAGAAATCAAACCCTTTCATCATCCCATAATCATGAATGCCTGTTGTTTCCACTCCATTTTGTTTCAACCGATCGTAAGCTTGCTGGATGTTATCTACTTCGAAATTATAATAGACGTTTTTATTTTTCCCTTTGACAGTAAATTCTGTTGGCTGAGGCTTTTCTACCTTTATTAAAGCAAGACCTGTGGTGTCAGTCTTAAAAACATAGCCCACACCATGATCAGCCCCGTTTTCCTGCCACTCATCTACTTTCGTTAGACCAAGGTTTACTTCATACCATTTTTTTGACCTTTCCAAATCCGTAACCGGAATAAAAATACTGCCGACCTTAAACATGCAAGATCACACTCCTTATTTTTTGTTCCTATACAAACGATTATAATAAAAGAAAAGTTACAAAATAATGAAAATATTTTATTGGAGGAAAAATGATTACTGAATCTTTAACTGTTGAGGAAATTTCTTTGAGGCTATATAAATATTGTTTATCCTTAACATCCTCAGAATGGCTGGCCGAGGATCTAACCCAGGAGACAATGATTAAATGGATCAGAATAAGAGAAAAAGAGCCAGACCGGGTGATGAACATAACTTATTTGTACACCATTGCCAGAAATATTTATATTGATGAAAAGCGCAAGAAAAGTGAAATTCTGACGGACCCTCATGAATTATTCGCGAAAAGCTGGGATTTTACGGAGTGGGACAGTTTAGTAGAAATCTTATATTGTACACTTCCACTCCGTCAGGCAATGCTAATAACGTTAAAAGATGTGTTCCAATATACCTCTGAAGAAATCGCCGCAATGCTGAGAGTCAGTAATGAATCCATTAAAACAGCCCTTCACCGGGCAAGAAATTCATTGAAGAAAAGTACTTCACTAGTTACTGGAAAACAGCCATTCAATGACAATTTATTAAAAGAATTTTCATTAGCCATTAAAAACCAGCAGCCGTTAAAGATATTTTACTATTATCGACTGCTGCAGACAGAACATTTCAAGGTAATTGCCAATAGAGAGACGGGTTTCCATGCCATTTTTATTTCAGATCCTGATGGAAATATTCTTCAGATATTATCAAGATAGTGTATAGCTATAGAAGGTAAGGGGAGAAAAAAGTGATACCGACTTTAGAGACTAATAGATTGAAGCTGAGAGAAATCTTGAAAGAAGATGCTGAGAGTATATTTGCTTGTTTTTCAAATGACAATGTGACTCGTTACTATGGGCAGGAAACATTAGAAAAGATGGAACAAGCTGAAGCATTTATTGACTTTTTTGCAAATAGCTGCAGGGAGAAAAAAGGAATGCGCTGGGGAATTGAACTTAAAGGGAAGAAAGGAATAATAGGGACTGTTGGCTTCAATGCATTGTCTCTCAAACATAGGCGGGCAGAAATAGGATATGAGATACATCCTGAACATTGGAGAAAAGGCTATACTTTCGAAGCTGTATCGAAAGTTATTCAATATGGATTTGAGGAGCTGGAACTTACTCGTATTGGGGCAGTTGTATTTATGGATAATAAGGCATCTAATAAACTGCTGACTAAAGCCGGGTTTCAAAAAGAGGGTATTCTAAGAGATTATATGCAGCAAAATGGAGAAGCACACGATACCTATGTATATTCAATTCTTAAAGATAAAAGGTAGACTCTGTATAGGAGAATTAAGGTAAAACCTTGCCAGGCAGTTGGCTTATTATGAAGAAGAGTTATATAACATTTGAGGTGGCTTTGATGAAAACTTACGCAGTTGAGGATTTACCAAAAAATAAAATAATAGAATTTTTTAAACTGCATTGGGGAAGCCCGGAAATGGTTACATCCAGTGGGATTCATGATTGCAGTGCACTGGATGGTTTTGCTGTTATAAATGAAGAAGACAAAATCTTTGGCTTAATTACTTACCTAATTATAGATAATGAATGCGAAATTATATCCTTAGATAGTATGGAAGAAGGGAAGGGGATAGGTACATCGTTAGTTCAAGAAGTAGAAAATCTTGCTATCAAGAAAAATTGTAAAATCGTTAAACTTATAACAACAAACGATAATTTATTAGCATTAAAATTTTATCAGAAACGAGGATTTATCCTGTCCCAAATTATTCTAAATGCGGTTGAGAAAGCAAGGAAGGTAAAACCCGAGATACCCTTAATTGGAAATGATGGTATTCCAATCAGAGATGAAATTGAATTGATAAAGGTATTGAACTAATGGGTGCTTATGCAAAATTAGCTGCTAATATAGCAGCTTTTTCTTTTTAAACAAAGGAGTTGAAAGAGTACAGTATCAAAATCGTAATGATTACTATTTACAAATCGTAATGATTACGATAAAATATTCCCTAAGTAAAGGGGGAATAACATTGTTAAAAAGATTCGCAGGTTTACTTAGTTTATTTATAGTCATCTTTACGCTGGCTGCGTGTGGAGGAAAAGCTGCAAACAGCAGTGAAAGTGAGAGGGAACCAAAAGGATCCAGCAAAGAGTTAAAGATTTATACAACCGTATATCCTCTTCAGTTTTTTGCTGAACAAATCGCAGGAGATCAAGCTTCTGTGGAGTCTATTCTGCCACCGGGATCAGACTCGCATACATATGAACCAACCACCAGCGATATGATAAAAATATCTGAATCTGATGCTTTTATTTATAATGGGGCAGGTTTGGAATCATACGCAAACAAAATCTCGGAAACTATTCAATCTGATGACGTCAAGGTACTTGAAGCATCAAAAGAAATTATCTTGGAAAAGCATGTACATGACCATGAAGGAGAGGATGGCGGCCATGAGCATGAAGAAGAAGGCAGTCATGAGGACGAACATGCTGGACATAATCATGGGGATCAAGATCCTCACGTTTGGCTGGATCCTATTCGATCTATTCAACTGGCAGAGCATATAAAAGATTTATTAGTTGAATTAAAACCTGAGCAAGAAGAGATTTTTAACCAAAACTTTGAGGAGCTGAAAGGGAAGCTCGAAAACTTAGACCGGGACTTCCGTACACAACTTGGAAATTTACCTGAAAATAAAATTATTGTATCTCATGCTGCTTATGGCTATTGGGAGAAAAGCTATGGGATCGAGCAAATCGCAGTATCCGGTTTAAGCCCTGCTAATGAGCCCTCACATAAAGAGGTGCAAAACATCATTAAGACTGCTGAAAAGCATGGTTTGAAGCATGTATTTTTTGAACAGAATATAACTCCAAAAGTGGCAGACATAGTTAGGAAGGAAATTGATGCAGAGGCTTTACGTATACACAATTTATCGGTTTTAACAGAAGAAGATATAAAGAATAATGAGGACTACTTTACGCTCATGCAGCACAACTTAGAAGAACTGACAAAAGCTTTATCAGTACCATCATCCAAGGGATCATCTGAAACAAATGAGGAGGATGAACACGATCATGGCCATACTCATTCACATAATGAAGAAACAGCAAAAATTTATGAAGGATATTTTGAAAACAGTCAAGTGAAGGATCGATCCTTATCCGACTGGGAAGGTGACTGGCAGTCAGTATACCCATATCTTCAAGATGGCACCCTTGACGAAGTATTTGCTCATAAAGCAGAGCATGGGGGTGAGATGACAGCTAAAGAATATAAGGAATATTATAATGAAGGATACCAAACAAATGTTGGACGAATTCAGATACAGGGGAATAAGGTAACGTTTTTCAAAAACGGAGAAGAATATTCTGGGGAGTATATCTACGATGGGTATGAAATTCTAACATATGATGCGGGAAATAGAGGGGTTAGATATGTATTTAAACTAGAAGCAAAAGCTGAAGGTCTTCCTCAATATATTCAGTTTAGTGATCATAGCATCTATCCGACAGAAGCTAGTCACTATCACCTGTATTGGGGTGACGACCGGGAAAAATTGCTGGATGAAGTTACCCATTGGCCTACGTACTATCCATCTGACATGGATGGCCATGACATTGCCCATGAAATGATGGAGCACTAAACTAAGAAGGCTTGTAACTTCAGAATCAGGGGTGCTAAGGGTCAAAAGCTGCTCATCAGGCAGCTTTTTTCTTTTTAAACGAAAGGGTGAGATTAGCATTCCTGTAGATCGTTATTTCTGAGCTTTGAAAAAAATAGGGCTCCTCAGTAAGATATGAGTAAGACACGACTCTAACTCAAACTTAGGAGGAACCCTTACTATGAAGTTTAAAATGCAGGA